>NZ_CBCRZX010000011.1:66381-121447 GCF_965137155.1 Stackebrandtia soli | reverse complement strand
ATGACCAATCGCCTCATCAATACTGATATCCCACACCTCGAACCCATTACCGAGCTCGCCCACCACCATCAAACCCTCACCCAACAAATAAGCGATCAGTTCCCGTATCGCATCCTCCTTCGGTATGCCCGACTCCTCCGCGTAACATTTAGCTCCGATCATCACATAATCCAACGGAACCCAGTCATAAAGCCCATCAGCAAGAACCTCATTGACTTCATCCTCAAAACTCATAAGACTTAATCCCCTCATTTTCGTTTCGGCAAATGCACTTTACGTTTTATTCCGTCGCCTACGACGATATCGATGGCCACCCCTCCTCCGTAAGGCGACGCAGGTGGTCGTACTCGGAACACTGCCGCTCGTTGCGACCGACGATGCCCGTCTCGACCTCCGGTTTGTCGGTGACACTGAGGACGTTTCCCGCGTCGTCGTACTCGAAAGGCGAGTTCCTGCAACCGGTTCGGCGACACCGACGACCGGCTCACCACCATTCGCGACAATCGACGAGTATCGGCCTCGTACTCGAACGTCTGAAAGACCGAACCCGAGGCCATGAGACTCGCGGCCTTCCCACAAACTGAGGCTTCTTCTCCGAGAATCATCGGCGATCTCAGTGTTGAACTCGGCCGTAGCGACTCCGATCTTGAGATTTCTCGCTCAGATGTCCGTTGGTGTTTTCGATTGCATCAGTGGTTCCGGTGAATTGTCAGTTGTTGCGGGCAAGCGGCTGATGGAGATCAGGTCGGTGGCCGACAACTCCATCGCAGGAAGACTGGCTCGGCCGATCAGCACGGCTTTGAGCAGGCGATGAAAGCCGTCCAGGATAACCGTGCGCCCTTGCCATAGACATAGGTGGATCGGATACGTGAGGTCTGCGAGCAGTGTTCGGGCGTGCTGGCAACTCAGAACATCGGGTGTTGCCATGACATCACGAGGACTCACCGCGAAGTGCCGTCCATATGCCTGCCAGACCGGTAGATCGAGCAACCACTCCAGTTCCCTAACGGACACCATCCGCACGGGTAGGTCCAGTTGCCACAGCAGTTCTAGCCTCCAACCCCCTACAGGCAACGCCTCACGTATCGCTCGCGGTGCGACCGTCTCGAGTTCCTCAATGGGGACGAACGGTGCCGGTTCATGTGGTGCCGGGTTCACATTGGTTCCTGTTCCTGATCAGCGGGGTAGACCACAAGCATTGATCTCAGCAGGTGTGCCGCCACGTGGTTCTTCAGTCGGGAATGTGGTTGTAAAGATACTCAGTGGGACACAGAGCGGCGATGGAATGGTTGCGGTTGCGCCGCCAAGGCGATGACGGCGGTTCACCAGCGACGGTTCCGACTGAAGCCACCTTCGATCCTTGGAAGTCTTGTGGTGCAAGAGATCGAGGACGGCGAAGCCACCAATCTTCGATATTCTGAGCTTTCATCGCCTGTGTTGAAAGGCAACGATGGACGTCAATCAGCTCGCCTCGGCTCTGTCCATACTCTCCGAACCGACGGTCTCCTTCGACGACGGGACCGTCGTCGTCTTCGTCCCGGAAATCGACGACACGCTTATGTGGAGAGTGGCCGATACCAGGCGTGCCACGTCCTATCACGGGCCGACCGGTGATCTGGCCGTTGAGTTCGTCGTCGAGCTCGGAGGCGAGGAGCGGCCCCTCATCTTGACCGACTTCGACGTCGTGTTCATGCCTCATCACGACGGCAAGCTGGACAGCCGTATTCCGGTTGTGATCAATGGGGCTCCGCCGCTCGTGGCGTACTCCGAGATGGAGGACGCCGCCGCCAACTTGCTCCACACCGCGCTCTACGACGACGATATGGATCTCGACATGATCGGCGCCAACCTGATCCTAATAAGACGATTCCTCTTCGGCGCGATGAGCTTCGGTCTGCGCCCGGTTCGGACGATGTCCGGCTGGCTCGGGGCGCTGGGCGCTGTTGACGGAGAGATCGGAATCGGCATGTTCAGATCGGACCCGAGATGGGAGTCCCTCGCGGCTGCCGCCGAAGACCGAGGCACCTCACCGAGGAAGCGGACGTCTCCGTTCGCTGCACGAGAATCCGTCGGCGACGTGCAGATCGCCGATTTCGAGGCGGTCGCGCCCAAACTCACCGCCGTCCGACTGGACGAACAGTATGCATCGCTGTGGCGGCAACACATACCGCTGAGCCCGAAACTCTTCACCGAGATCCTCACGTATCGAGTGCCTGGAGCCTCAGTGGAGGTCACATTGGGCGAAGACGGGAACGGCCAGCTCACGGTCACGGTGATGCGTGGATCGGAACTGTGCGCGGTCGTGGAGATGAGCTTCGCCAAACCCTCCGGCACAATGAATCTGGACGAGGTCCGTGTGGCCGAGGGCTTTCGAGGGTCGGGGCTCTTTCAGAAGCTCAACACGAATGCCGAACAGCTCGCACGCCGCCTCGGATTGTCGCGCATCACTCTTCTCGCAACGGACGTCGGCTCGGTCGCCTTCCCCACCCAGGTGGTCCCCAGAGATGTGGCCATGTATCAGAAGGTGTGGGGCCGAGCCTGACCAAACGCACCGCCTACGGCTTGCGGTCGGGCAACTGAGCTATCAGCTTTCGCCGAAAGACTGCCACCGGCTCGCTTCCGATGGACTGTTCCAGATCCGAGACCATCGCAACACAGCACTCGCGCGTCTTCTGAAGCCGCTCCCGAGCGGCCCGGACGTCCGCCTCCAATCGCTGGTGCTCCGTTGCCGCAACGCTCCGGAGGTCGCGAACCTCCTGCGACTTGGCTTCCCGAATGCACTGCCCCAGAACCACGACATACTCGATCCGGTCCCCATCGAATGCATCGCTTTCCGATGCCAGCCGGAGCACCGATTCGAGAACATCGCCAGGCAGAAAGAACACCGCCGTGCTCGAATGCACCGCTTGAGTGACCTGCTGAGCCCACCGTGACAGCAATCCCGACTTCTCATCGACCAACGGCGCAAGGGTGAGAAAGGCGTTGGCACTGACAGAGCCAAGAAGCGCCCGGGATGCGTCCAAGTCGCGTCTCAGCAACTCCACGGCAACGCTCTGGCTCCGCAGAAGCTCAGGAAGGTGGCCATCCACCCCTTGACCATTCAACCATGCATCGAGTTCGCCCAGGATTCGCTCGCCTCGTACACAGACGTCCAAGAGCTGATCGACTACACCGAACAACCACTGGGCCAGCACCGCGTCCTTGCCGATTTCACGCCGCCGCCGGACGCCGTCCAGCAAACCGACCAGGATCTCAGCGAGCTTTGAGAACATCTCAAACACGAACGGACTCCTTCGAAGTGTCGAGACAGGAGACACTCACAATTCTAATGCGACCGGTCCACACCCCCACCCGTCCAACGACTTGCAAGCCTGACAATCCGCAGTGGACATCGTAACCAGGAAGTTCTTAAGCTGCACTCGACATATCGGCGCTCCTTGTGGAGGACCATGATCGTCTCTCCCATCATCGTTGGCGGTACGACAACGAGACGCGCACAACGGCGACCTTGACACGGAGAGAAACGACGCACCAACCCGGAAATGTGATGTCGGGCGGTGATGACAAGGAGGCGCTGCGGTCGGCATCGGTCCTGTTTGAGCACAGCCTGGAAGGAGCAACACCGTACGACTCCCGGCCGACGTCTCGGCATTCGCGCAACGCACCTATGGGGACTCCCACGTCGAACCCACCGACTAGCAGTCTCCCCTGCCCAGACAAAGACCAGGTTCCGCGCGATCCAGAAGCGGAAGTCAATCGACGCCAAGACGCGAATCGACCGGCCCATAGCGACGGCCCGCATCCCACACTGCGCCACAACCCTCGCTGGCCACCGAGTCACGTACCCTCAACCGAACGGGCTCACAGTGACCAAACTCGACCAACCGAGTCACACTCGAAAAACCCCACGAAGATGCTCTTGGTAAAAACTGCCATTGCTCACCGGTAGACACCCAGGTCAACTCCTCTGCTCCCCGCGCATGGGGATGGTCTTGGGAGGGTGAACGGGAACCCGCAAGTTCAGCAGCAAGGCTCTCGTACAGTCCCCAGTCCCCTCCGAACAAAGCATCCGGTGAGCCGAACCAGAGACAACAGGGGACGCCCAGGCTCGGCCCACATCGCCAACATTCAGCTGGTGCCCGCGCGGTTGCGCCGGTAGTACGAGTAGGTGACGGCCAGCAACAGCGGCGGCCATGCCAGGAACGGCAGGTAACAGGCCACCATGACCACCTGACCCGAAGCGTTCAGGATTCCTGAGAAACCCGCGCCTACTCCCCCGGCGACCATCTGCACACAGACGACCAGGACGAAGAACGCGCCGACACAGGAGGCCGTGACCGCGGCGACCGGATTGACCGGCTTACCACCGATGAAGGGAATCCAGCTCGGCGCCACCTGGCCCCACGGCCGGACAAGCCCCAAAGTCAACAGAGCCGCCGCCTCACCGACGATGCTCAGCAGGAGTATGTAGACGACCTCCGCCACCGGAGTGAAAGTCCATAGCGGATTCAAGGCGCCGATGACGGGCAGATCGAGCACCAGGCCGACGCGCCACAGACTCGACGGCAGCACCACCAAAGGAACCGCGTGCGCCGCCAGTACCGCCCAGCGAGGCGCCGGAAGGAACACTCTCGAACGTTCGATTGTCACAGTCATGCCGTCAAGCTATGCGGCCCTAGCGGCCCGAACGTCACTCCGCCGAGCCAATCACCTCCCCCACGCGAGGGACACAAACGGCAAGAGGCTGCTGCCCACCATGCGACATAGCGAGCACCTTCCCCAGGAAGGCCGCTACAGGAAAGTCGAGAACCGCCCCAAACTGCCCAATATGGTCAACGGTGTCACCGTCGACAGCCAGTCCAACTCGGGCGCAGGACGTCACGGACCCAACGTCCGCAGCGGCGCGGCCGGCGGGGATGTTCCATGACCACGAACCGGAACGTGACGACCGAAATTCTGCTCCCCGCGCACGGGATGTTCTGGACTGCGGATGTGCCAACGTCGGGCACCGGTGCTTCGCCGCGTGATCACCTGAACGAACTCGTCCACATCAGGCTGAACGATCCACGGCCAAATCACCGGCCAGTTTCGTGACGCGCTCATCGACGCAGCCGACTGCGCCATCATGGCGGCCCGCACGCAACGCCTTCCCGCACGACAGTCATGAATCGGGTCCCCCAAGGCATGGCGTTGCGATGTCCCGGCGATGTCGAGGACTTCACCGGTAGTCGGTCCCGGATGTGACTCAGGTCGGCCGATCGTCCGATGCCTCAACTTTCTTCGTACATGATAGAAACAAAGCATGAACCCGGCGACGAAGCCAAGCCCGATCAGCAAATCCCGGTCACGTCAACGACGGCGGGAGGTCGTGATCGACAAGGCGCGCGAACTGCGCGAGTTCTCCCGCGCGTTTCTGGTCGAGGAGACCGGACTCAGCGCCGCGACCGTCTCCCAGGTCATCCGGGAACTCATCGAGGAAGGACTGCTCACCGAGATCGGCGCCGGTCGTTCCCGGGGCGGCCGTCCCGGGACACTCATCCGCTTCGAGGGTGCGGCCGAGCTCGCCGCCGTCGTCGAGACCGACGGGGTCGGCGTCGACATCCACGTCGCCGGGTGGGACGGCGATGTGGTGGCACACCGGACCGCCGTGCTCGACGTCGACCCGGTCGGGCACATCGCCCGGCTCATCGGCGAACTCGGCGTCGAGGTCGCCGGGCGACTGCGCGCCGTCTGCGTCGCCGTCCCCGGAGTCGCCTCCACCACAGGCGAGTTGAGCCTGGCACCGTCTCTGATGTCCATGCGCGGCAAGCCATTGGCGGAACTGCTCCAGTCCGCGACCGGGCTGCCCGTCGTCGTCGACAACGACGTCAACCTCATCATGGTCGGCGAGCACGTCGCGGGCGTCGCCGAGGGCGTCAGCGACATCGCACTCCTGCATGTCGGTCCGACGGGCATCGGCGCGGCCTTCATGCTCGACGGGGCCGTCCGCACCGGCGCCCACGGACACGCCGGCGAGATAGGTTTCCTGCCGCTGACGGCCGGGGCGTTCCAACGCGACGAGGTCGGCGACTTCGAGCGGCGCTGGTCCGCCGATGGCCTGCGGGCACAGGCCCGCGAACGCGGTATCGCGACGGGCGACGACGAGCACCCCCTCGTCGTCCTCCTCGACCGATCGGCCTCCGACCCGGAAGCGGCCAGGCTGTACGACGAGGCCGTCGACTCGTGGGCACGCGCCATCGCCTCCGTCGTCTGCATCGTCGATCCCACCCTCGTCCTGCTCAGTGGCGAACTCACCGCAGCGGGGCGTCCCGGGATCGCTCCGTTGCAGGACCGGCTTCGGCGTTACTGGCCGAAGGAGGTCGTCGTCGACCTGGTCGTCGGCGTCGACGCCCTGAGGCTCGGCGCGGCGCGGCGAGCCTTCGCCGCAGTCGACGCACATCGGTGAGTGCCCTTGACGAACAAGCGATCAAGACACCGAACCCAGCACGACCCCACCATCCAGAAAGGAACCACACCATGCGTCGCAGCAAAGCCGTCGTGACCGGTGCGGTGGTCGCCGCCGTGGCCGTCGCCCTCGCCGGATGCGGCACGAGTGCGCCCAGCGAGGGCGACTCCGGCACCGATTCACTGCTCATCTACACCTCACGGGCCGAACCGATCTCGGAGTACGTCGTCGAGCAGTTCGAGGCGAAGTACCCCGAGTACGCGGGCAAGGTCGAGGTGCTCACCATGGGCGCCGCCGAGATTCCCGAGCGCGTCCGCGCCGAGAAGGAGAATCCACAGGCGAGCCTGTGGTGGGGCGGCACCCAGCAGGCACTGAGCCTGGGCGCCGACGACGGTCTCCTGGAGGCCTGGTCAGACCCGTCGTTCAAGGACCAGATCGACCCGATGTACCGGGACGCCGACGACCGCTGGTTCGCGGAGTACCAGTTGCCGCAGGTGATCGTCTACAACAACGAGGTCCTCGACGCCGACAGCGCGCCGCAGGACTGGGACGACCTGATCGACCCCGAGTGGCGCGACAAGATCATCATCCGCGACGTCGCCGCCAGTGGCGGCATGCGGTCCATCTGGGACGCCATGATCCTCCGCGAGTCTCCCGACGGCTCCGACCCACAGCCCGGTTACGACTACCTGACCGCGCTCGACGCCAACACCACCACCTACGCCGCCGACCCGGCCGACCTGTACCTCCAGCTCAGCCGCCAGTCCGGCGTCGTCAGTCTCTGGAATCTCCAGGACACGCTGATCCAGATCGAACAGAACAACATGCCGTTCGACTTCCTCATCCCGTCCTCCGGCACGCCGGTGCTCGTCGACGGTCTCGGGATCGTCGCCGACGGCCCCAACACCGACGGCGGCAAGCTCTTCGCCGAGTTCCTGTACGACGTCGAGCTGCGGTCCACGCTGGCCGAGGATTACTTCCAGATCCCGGTCACCGAGATCAAAGCCCAGCCGAGCTGGCTGGCCGACCTCGACATCGTCCCGCTCGACGTGGACTGGGCGATCGCGGCCGAGCACGAGGCCGAATGGGTCGACCACTGGCTGAACAACATCAAGAACAAGTGATCACCCCGGGGAGGGCCACCCCAGCCCTCCCCAGAACCACCATCGAAGGACCCCTCCATGACCGAGATCCGCCTCGTCGAGATCACGAAGCGCTTCACCCGCCGGGCTGACTCCGCCGTAGTCCGCGACGTCGACCTGACCGTCGCCAGCGGCGAGTTCTTCACCCTGCTCGGGCCGAGCGGGTGCGGCAAGACCACGACCCTGCGCATGGTCGCCGGGTTCTACTACCCGAGCTCGGGCAAGCTGTACTTCGACGACGACGAGGTGACCCGGCGTCCGGTGCATCGCCGCGGGACCGGCATGGTCTTCCAGAACTACGCGCTGTTCCCGCACCTCAACGTCACCGAGAACGTCGCCTACGGACTCAAGGTCCGCAGGATCGGCGCCGCCGCCCGTCGGGAGCGGATCGTCGAGGCGCTCGCCCAGGTCCACCTCAACGGGTACGAGAAGCGCCGCATCGATCAGCTCTCCGGCGGTCAACAGCAGCGGGTCGCGCTCGCCAGGGCGCTGGTCATCCGGCCGCGGGTGCTGCTGCTCGACGAACCGCTGTCCAATCTCGACGCGAAGCTCCGCGAGGAGACCCGGCGCGAGATCCGGCGCATCCAGGTCGAGGCCGGCACGACGACGCTGTACGTGACGCACGATCAGGCGGAGGCGATGGCGGTGTCCGACCGTATCGCCGTCATGGAGGCCGGCCGGGTCCACCAGGTCGGCACGCCGAAGGAGATCTACCACGAGCCGCGCACCGCGTTCGTGGCCCGCTTCATCGGAAACAGCAACGTTCTCGACGCCGCGGCCGTCGGCGGCGACGACCGCCGGCCGGTCGTCGCGCTGCGGTCCGGCGACGCGACCGTCGAGATCGAGACGGCGCTGCCTGCGCACGTCGACCCGGCCGGCGGGATCCGGCTGGCGATCCGCCCCGAACACCTGACGCTCGCCGCGCCCGGCACCGCCGGCGCGCTACCGGCTACGGTCACCGCCGTCGAGTTCACCGGTCTCACCACCACCGTCACCGCCACGCTGGGCAACGCCGTCGTCACCGTCGCACTGGTCGACGCCGCGAGCGCCCCGGCCGTCGGCGAGACGGTCGGCGTCGTCCCGGACGCCGCCCGGGTCCGGGCGGTGGCGGAATGACGGCGGCGGCGCCGCCCGCGCGTCGCGGGCTGAGGGAGCGTATCGGCGACATCTCCTCGTCGCGGGCCTTCCCGTACCTGTTGAGCATCCCGCTGGTCATCGTCCTGTGGGGATTCATCGTCGCGCCGATGCTGCAGACGGCGGGTGTCAGCGGACTGGGCGACGGCGCGGCCGCCAACTACGGCCAGTTCCTCAATCCCGACGGCGTGGCCATGGAGGCGGTGCTCACCTCGATCGGCATCGCACTGGCGAGTGTGGTGTGCTGCGCGGTCGTCGGTACCGCGATGGCGTTCCTGTTGGCGCGCTTCGACTTCCCGGGGCGTCGGCTCATCGAGGCCATCATCCTCATTCCGAGTGCGCTGCCGCCGCTCATCGGCGCGGTCGCGTTCCAGATGCTGTACAGCAACATCGGCATCGTGCCGCGCTGGCTGCAATCGGTGCTGGGCACCGATTCCCCGGTGCTGCCGGCGACCGGGATCGTCGGGGTGCTGGTCGTCCACACCTTCACCATGTACCCGTTCTTCTACCTGGCGGTGTCGGCGTCGCTCGTCGGCATGGACACGTCCATAGAGGAGGCGGCGGCGAATCTCGGTTCCGGGCGACTGCGGACGCTGCGCACCGTCACCCTGCCGATGCTGACACCGGCGCTGGTGTCCGGTTCGCTCATCGTGTTCATGGTCTCGATGGCTTCGTACACCGCGCCCCTGTTGTTCAACGTGGACAGCATGATGACGATGCAGATCGTCCTCAACCGGACCAACGGGAACCTGCCGATGTCGGCGACCTACTCGTCGATGCTGGCCATCATCTCGCTGGTGTTCCTGCTCGGGATGCGTTGGTACGAGGGGCGTCGCAGCTTCCGCTCGATGTCGAAGGGCGTCGCCCACCATCGCCGCGAGGTACGCACCGCGGTCGGGCGCTGGACGGCGTTCGCCGGCAGCATTCTGGCCACCGTCGTCCTGCTCGCCCCCGTCGCGACGATCGCGCTGGTCGCGTTCTCCCAGAACGGATCCTGGACCAGCCAGATCATCCCGTCGGCGTACACCTTCCAGAACTTCGTGGACCTGTTCGGGGACGAACGGACCTTCCGGCCCATCGCCAACTCGCTGTCGATGAGCGCTGTCGCGACGGCCGCCAGCATCGTCATCGGCGTGCTCGCCGCCTATCTGACCCGGCGCTACCGTTTCGTCGGTCGCGGGCTGCTCGACCTCGCGGTGATGCTGCCGTGGGCGCTGCCCGGCACCGTCGTCGCCGTCAACCTGATCAGCGCCTTCAGTCAGGCCAACGTCTTCAGCTTCGGCAATGTCCTCGTCGGTACCTTCTGGATCCTGCCGCTGGCGTACTTCGTCCGGTTCATGCCACTGGTGTTCCGCTCCACCAACGCCTCGCTCGCGCAGATGGACCCGGCGCTGGAAGAGGCCGCCCGCAGTCTGGGATCCGGTTGGCTGCGGACGTTCCGCACCGTGACGCTGCCGGTCATCCACCGAGGAATCCTCGCCGGCGCGCTGCTCGCGTTCGTCAACGGCGTCGGCGAGTTCGTGGCGAGCGTCCTCATCTACACCAAGGCCACCCAACCGATCTCGGTGGCGATCAGCAACCGGCTCTACTCGTTCGACATGGGCACCGCCGCCGCGTACGGCATGCTCCAGGTGGCGTTGATCTTCGTCATCATGCTCGTCACCCGGCGCCTGGAGTCGCGGGGCGGGAGGGAGAGGCAAACATGACCGTCATCCCGATCAGGCGCGTCACCGGCGCCGACGTCGCCGACGTGGTCGCGTCCGCCGACTTCGCGGTGCTGCCGGTCGGTGCCATCGAATGGCACGGACCGCACCTGCCGCTCGGCACCGACACCATCCTCGCCGACGGCTTCGCCGACGCGCTGGACGGCGGCGACTGGACGGCCGTGCGGTACCCGACGGTCAGCCTCACCGCGGTGCCGGGCCAGACTAGGCACTACCCGGGCACCGTCGCCGTGCGGCCGGACACCATGGTCGACTATCTGAGCCAGGTGCTGCTCGGCATCGCGCGCAACGGATTCCGTCGCGTCCTCGTCCTCAACGCCCACGACGCGAACATGTCCACGGCACGCGCGGCGATGGAATGGGTCTCCGGCGAGCTACCGGTGAGCATCCTGCTGGCGAACTGGTTCCAACTCGTCCCCTGGACCGAGACCGCCGAGATCCTCGGGCCCGGACCGGCCCGCGGGCACGGCGGCGCGTTCGAGACGGCCGGAGTGCTGGCTTTCGACCCCGAGACGGTCCGCCTGGACGGCGTCGACGACCTCCCGCCGCGGCCCCGTCTCCAGACCGCCGACCATGTCCTCGTCGAGTCGCACCCGGCGCCGTGGCAGGGCTGGTCGGGCAGGTTGTCGATGGTGACGCAGGACGGCGCCGACGAGATCCGCCGACGCGCCGAACGCCAATTGCACGCCCTCGTCGCCGAATGGCTTGCCCGCCCCGAACCCGAGTCGCCGACCACCGGTGTGCCCGGGCCGCACGAGTTGGAACGCCCCGCGACCCGGGGCCGTCGAGAGAACGGATGACCATGCTCAGCGTCTACCAACGCAATCACCTGCTGCCGACATACCACCACCACGGGCCGCGCCTCTACCCGCCGATGGTCGAGGCCAGCCGGGCCCACGTCGTGATGCTCTCCGAGTGCGGGGTGCTGCCGGCCGAGCGTGCCGCCTCGCTGCTGGCGGCGCTCGACCGGCTCCGGAGCCGCCCCGTCGAGCTGCCCGAGTACGACGGCACTTTCGAGGACGTCTATTTCGCGCTGGAACGCAACCTGGCCGCCGAGGCCGGCATCTCGCAGTCCGATTTGGACGTGCAGCTGGCGCGCAGCCGCAACGACCTCGACGCCGGCGTCTTCCGGATGATCCTGCGCGACGAGATCGCCGCCATCCTCGGTGAGCTCCTCGCCGCCGCCGACTCGGTGCTCGACGCCGCGGAGCGCGGCAGCGCCACGACCGTCCTGGCGTACACCCACCGCCGGCCCGCCCAACCCACCACCATCGGGCACGTACTCGCCGGTTACGCCGACGCGCTGCGCGGCCAGGCCGCCGCCTACCTCGCGGTGCTCGACGAACTCAACAGCTCGCCACTCGGTGCCGCCGTCATCGCCGGGACCGACCTGCCGATCTCGTCGGCGCGGGTCGCCGACCTGCTCGGTTTCGCCGACGTCGTACCCAACGCGTACTCGGCCGTCGCCGGGGCCGACCACTTCACGGGTGTCGTCTCCGCCAACGCCCGGACCCTCGCCACCGGCGCCCGGGTCGCCCGAGTCCTCCAGGAGTGGATGGCCTTCGGTTGGATCGCCGTCCCCGACGAGTTCTGCCAGGGCAGCAGCGCCATGCCGCAAAAGCGCAATCCCGTTGTGCTGGAACACATGGCATCCATGGCGATCGCAGCGGTCGCCGACCAGACCGCGGTGGTCGGCGGCATCGCCGCCGCCTGGTGGGAGGACTCCAACAACGCCACCACCGACATCCAGACCCGACTGTGGGAGTCCAACGATCGCGCGCTCCGCTTCCTGCGCATGATGGACCGGCTCTTCCAGGTCGTCGAACCCGCATCGCCGCCCGACGACGTCACGATGGTCGCCGCCGGGGCCACCTCCACCGCCGCCGCCGACGCGCTGTCGATGGGCGGGGTCCCGTTCCGTGCGGCCCACGGTCTGCTCGCCGCGCTGTTGGCGAAACAACCGCCGGCGACCTGGGACGCCGAGCTCGTCACCGCGACCGCCGCCGAGCGAGATCTCACGATCGCGCCGGAACTCGTCGACGCGATGCTGCACGCGTCGCTGTCGCCCCGGGCCGTTCTCGACCGGCCGCAGCCAGAGGGACCCGGCACCGCCGCCGTCGCGGGCCAGATCGCCGGACTCCGCGAGTCCTTCGCCGGGCACCGGGCGCGACTGGACGCGTTCCTCGACGGACAGCGCGCCGCCGCCTCCCGACTCGACGCGGCGGTTCGCGAGCGCATCGAGGAGGCCGACGCGTGAACGGTGCCGACCGGCGCGTCGCCATGTGCGGCGCCGAGATGGCGTGTCCGGTCCCCGATCCTCACCCCCGGCCCGAGAAGGTCGAAGACACAGCGGGCCCGGAACCGTCGACCGGTCCGCTCGTCGGTATCGACGTCGGCGGCACCAAGGTCGACATCGCGATCCTCGTCGACGGGGAACGGCGAACTCGCCGCATCCCGACGGAGGCCGACCGCGGCGCGGCCCACGTCGTGGACCGGGCACTGTCGACGGCCGCCGCTTTGGCGGACGGTGCCGTCGCGGCCGTGGGAGTCGCGGTGCCCGGCGCGGTCGGTAACGGCGTGATCCGGCTCGCCGACAACGTTCCGGGGCTCGACGAACTCGACCTGCCATCCCTAGTGGAGGATGTCTTTCCTGGCGCGCCGCTGGCCCTGGTCAACGACCTCAACGCCGCCGCTGCCGCCCAACTGGCCGCCGGTGTCGTTCCGAGACAGGGCGTCGGCCTCGTCGTCGGGCTCGGCACCGGCACCGCCGCTGGCATCGTCGTCGACGGGGTGCTGCGGCCCGGCGCCCGCGGCGCGGCGGGCGAGATCGGCTACAGCCGGGTCCCCGCCGGGGACGCCGACGGGGCACTGGTGCGGCTGGAGGAGTTCGCCGGGGGCCGCGCCTTCGATCGACTCGCCGCCTCGGTTGGTTTGACCGGGGCCCAGGAGCTCCTCGACCGGGCCAAGGTCGATCCCGAGGTCGCCGCCGTGGTGCTGCCCCGTCTCGACGCCGTGGGCCGGGCCATCACGTTCTGCCAGCACGTCCTCGACGCCGATGCGGTGGTGGTCTTCGGCGGCCTGTCGGCCCATCCACTGTTGCGTGCCCGCGTCGAGAAGGCGCTCAACGACGAACTGGCCGACCCGCCGGCCATCCGCTGGCTTCCCCCGGACCGCAACGCCTCCCTGGACGGCGCGCTGCACCACGCGGCACTGGCGGCACGGTCACGACCGGTCTCCGCCTGAGTCTCCGGCGCCGCCATCAGCCTCCGATGAGGACGGACAGCGGCGGCCCGGCATCGGAATACTGGTGCCGGGCCGGAGTTCGCCCGGACGGGGGCAGAACAACCCCCTCGCCGACGCCGCGCGCTCAGTGATTCACGTTCAACCTCGAGGCGACGCTGCTCCTCGTCCGTGGGCCGACCATGAACGCCGTCTTCCATCCCCAAGCGACACCCTGCCAGCTCACGACCCGCGCAGTGGTGCCTCACCGCTCTGGTTAAGGATCACTGAAACGTTGCGCCCCTGACCGAATCAGCGCCAGCGTCATGACCGCCGCGCCACTAGCTTCTGCATGCGACGGACCTCGGCGATCAACCGCGGTACGGCATCGCGCACCATCACGATGAACTCTGCGTTCTCACGCCATCGCCCATCGCTCGAGTCCACGTAACGAGGGTTCTGCACCAGGGTCGCGGCGACGATTTCGCCACCATCGAAGTCCGGCCACCGATCACCCCAACCAGTATCGGGAACAGTACTCACGGCGACTAGGCGTTTTCCGCGATCGTCGGCGAGTTCCCGCACGTACCATGGGCCCGGAGTCGCCCTCGCGCACACGCCTTCCAGCTCGTCAAGCTCCGAATCGTCCATGTGTCCTCCGATCCCCGAATCGACTCTCGACAAGACATCATCATGGTGAACGGACTGTTCCAACAACGAAGCCCTCAATCGACGGATCTCATCAATGAGCCGTGGAAAATCCTCTCGCGCGACCTCGATGAATCCAGCGTTCTCGTCCCATCGTTCATCCGTCACTTCGACGAACCGGGGCTGCTGCACCAACGCCGCGGCGATGATCTCACCATGATAAAAGTCCGGCCACCGCTCTTGACGACCAGTGTCAGGCGTACTGCTGATCACCAATAGATTCATCGCCCTGGCATCGTCAAGAGACCGGACATGCCATTGGCCAGTGGTTGCAGCCATATACACACGTTCCATATTGCTAAGGTCAGACTCGTCCATAAATCTTCGTAGTCTCTTTTCGTTAACCTAGCGCCATCAACACTTCAGACCGGAGCCCAACCCAGCTCTCGGGTAGATCTGAAGGACAAACAGTCATAGAAGCTCGTTCTTTAGATACCGACAGGACCGCAGGGTAAGCCGTCGACGTCGCCTTGAACCGCCATTGTCATCCCGGAACAAGTCTTCGCAGCCCTGTCACAGAACTCGGTATCGTTGATTCGCAACTCGACTTTGTTCTGCCCTAGGGTTACTGTCGACATCGGTCGTCACATCGACCATCTCACGGTCGACCTTGTTGTTCTCGTCGCCGGTACGCGGCAACACCGTCACCAGCTGAGTGCTGACCTCACCCGTCTTCGGGTCACATAAGGCTATTCAGACCAGCCAAGCATTTCATCTTCATCAAATCCAAGCTCATCCTCGATCTGAAGTTCGACCGCCGCATGCCATCTAAGAACCTTCGGCCAAGGCTCCTTAGTCATCGCTACAAGATACTCACGCGCATCGTGCGTTCCGATATCCCCGAGCGATCCGATGATCTTCTGGATCAGCCAGTACGAAGGGCCATCCGTCAAGATCGTCCGTTCCGCCAAGTTGGTCAGGCAGTCAACGGCGTCCACTTCACGGAGATCCCCAAGGATACATACATAATCCTCTCGATTAACCTGCTCAATATCTGAGCAAAGAATCTCTACGAGAACATCGCCCAAACCTTCGGCCTTCACAGCAGCAGCCACGAGAACGAACTTATCAACCCTACGCCATGCGCGATCACGAATCGCATCGCGAATCCACGAAATGATCCGAGCATGTATCTCGGGGAACTGCTCAACCAAGGATGCAATGTCACGATCTTTGGGATACTCCGATGCCATGGTCTCGAATTTTTCAACTCGAAACTCTTCATTCTTCATCCTGGTTCAGATGTGCTGGGGTTCAAACAATCGAGGTTCGAGGTCGTGTAGTTCTGGCGTGGATTGTGACCGGGTGTGGGCATGGCGCGCAAGCCATCACCTCGCGCGACGGTGATCTGTTGTGGACTTCTGGTGGGTTGCCGGGGTCAGTTCATGACACGGGGGCGGGGATCCGGATGATCCCCGCACACCTGGCCGCCTCGGGTTTGCCAGCCCTAGCAGACAAGGGCTACATCGGACTCGACAACAGATCGTCGGAACGCCGCGGAAGGGCCGGAACAAACCCGGCCCGAAGAAGACCCAGAACCGGATACAAGCGAGACTCCGCGCGCCCGGAGAACGCGGCTTCGCCGAGCTCAAGAAGTGGCAGAATCTAGGACGTTTGCGCTGCTCAACCGACCGAGCCACCACCATCGTCCGCGCCATCACCGCCATCAACCACAGAGGATGAAGAAGGCTTTACGTATCCGCCCATCGGCTGCCATCCCTGTGGGGTCACCAATTTGGGTGAGATCTGAGTGACCTGCAGCCAGGGACCCGAATGAGGATCAGGATCATCCAATGTGACCGCGAAGTGCCGGTCAGGGTACTTGGCCTTCAAACAGCCACTCCAGGAAACGATCAACGCCCTAGCGAGAATGCTTTCCGTATCGAGGTCTGAATCATATGTAACGGGGTAGTTTCGGAACATGTGATGCGGTTCCACTCGATTCCACGAGTTCACCGCTTCTTCCCACGTCCAAACCGCCGACGGACGTCCCGAATCACCACTCATGCCCTTGATGACGTCAGCCCGCATACCTCCGTAATAGCAAACGAACACGGCACCATGGTGGATGAAGGTTTCCGGCCAGAACAACCTGAAGTAGGACAAGGCATCCAGAGCATTCCCCACTTCGCCGTTATAGTCGGTAGCATCGACCGCATCCACCTCCGGATATCCCTCGGCCAGGATCGCCTTCAACTCATCGTTCAGACCATCGGGAATCCCGGGTTCAGCATCCATGTGACGACTCAACTCCTATCTACCGCTGTTTCACGTAGACACCTGTGTGGCAGCAAGAGTTTCAGGCGGGCCATAGCCCAGCCACCTTGCGCTGCCGGTGAAGGCCGCATCAGGTCATCCTTTTTGACGGGTCGATCACACGTCAGACGTCGCAGCTGGGCCACGCTTCGAGGCGTTCAACGGTCTCCGTCAACAGCGCCATAAAGTCCTCCCAGGATATCGCCTCCTCATCGAACCACCTCCACGCACCCGGCAACGGATCCATGATGGACTTCAAAGACTCGCGAAGGCCCGCGAACTGATCAGGACCCGCCGATCGCTCCCGCGCCTCCGCGATCCGCAGCTGGACAGCCGCATAAGCAGCGATACCCCTGCCCGCAATGGCCACACCGTCCCAGCCCAGCCACCTCGAAACATCCAAGTGGTCCCGCTCATCGACCATATCGATCAGAGCCGCAAAAACCGGATCACCATCGATGTTCATAAAACCTCCCTCGCCGATCCCGGACTACCAGCTCAGCCGCGATACAGATCTTCAGTCCTCGAATGGAGGCGGCGTGTAGTCCTCCGGAACACTGTCAGGCCACGCCTCCAGAAACTCGACGATCTCAGTCAACCGCGCGACAAAGTCCTCCCTCGACAACACGCCATCATCGAACGCCTTCCACAGATCCATCAACAGCTCAATCGACAGACCGAGAGCAATGAGCAGAGCGCCCAACCGATACGGATCCGCCGAACGCTTCCCAACGTCCAACGTCCAAACATTGCTGGATGCATATGCTGCAATGCCCCTTCCTGCCAAGGAAACGACATCCCAACCCAGTCGCTCATCAATCAGCATGCGAAAGAATCCCATATAATCATCACGTTGCGGCATTTCACCAACTCACTCGAAAACGATCCACACTACCTATTTTTGGTGCCATTGCCGTCACTATTGACGTCTGAGCTCCGGAACGTGCTAACTTTCGATGGCCATGCGCGAACGGAACGGATCTTCCAAGGTCCGGCCATGCCGTTCCATGACGTAGGTATTGAGCTCGTCAAACAAGAGTCGAAGCACTTCGGTACTCACCGAGCTACTACGGAGGACCTCATTTGATGGCGCGTTCGCTGAATCACCACGAACGACTTTGAGGATGATGTCATCCCATGGCATTCCGACCTTCTCTCGAAATGTCAGGTTCAATCGTTCCTCATACTTACAGGCCAGCCAGAAGCCAAAGTCCACCAGGAGGCGCTGTGGAGATGCTTCATCAATCCCTCGCAGATACGCAACGTATTCGCCGAATGTTGAGAGGCCGTTTCTCTCGGGGCTTCGAAGTATATTCACGATCTCTGCATATGGATTTAGTACGACGTGTTCGATATCCGATACCACGAACTCACCATAGTGAAGCTGTACGCCGATCTCGCGCATCCGTTCATATTGAGTAAGGGTGATCCACTTCCCACCCATGTTCACCAACGCCTGCAAAAGAACTCGGAATGCAAGCTCCGGCGAGCATGACCGCGCACATTCGTCAAGTACAGATACCAATTCGGTTCCGAGCACATCAACGGATCGAGTCACCTCGTCTCGAATGGGACGAATGTGCGCAAAGCCATCGTCCATGTCAGCATCCGACAATTGCACAGTCTGATGTTCGTTCCGCGACAACCAGGAGTCACATTGTTCCACGATCATGCGCATCCATTCGCTTCCCGATTCAACACCACGACCGAAAAAGTTCAGATCCCAGCCACCACATACCCCGGAGTTCCACAAACGTTCGATCGCTTCGGACGAGAGGTGCTCCAGCAATCGTTGTGCATCCCCGCGCAGCAGCATGACTTCTCTCGGATCAGACCCGAGCCATAGCCTATTCTGAACCGCTTCGACCTCGGACGCCGCATCATTCGTCCAGTCTTGATGAAACGAATGCATTAGCAATGTCAAGCCGAAGGTAAATTCAGTAGATCGCATAACTCACCTCCTTCCGGGGAACAGCGTATAAACAATGTAGCCAGCCTTATGGCCCTTTTCACGTTGAAGTATCATCGTGAAATCGCCTCCAGTTCTACTGATCTCCCCATCGACATCAGCCATCCAACCAAGCGAAGCTATACCAGAAGGCCCGGATATAGTCAATTTCTGGCCCCCACCTCGAAGCCATCTTGCAATTCTTTTGGCGCTCCCAGCAATCGCGCTATCTGCAACTGATTGAGCAATCTCAACATTATCGAAGACGCTGTTCGGGCCGCCCTTCTTGCGCGCCAATGCGATAGCCTGACTCTCCGATACGTTCACATGTTCTTTGAGTGTATGAGCCTGGGGGAACTTGGCTTCGTCACCCACAAGATCAGAACAGTTGTGTACGAGTGCATCGGTGTTCGCGAGGTCGACGTAGTAGGTGTGGGTTTGGCTGACTGACAGGTTGTAGGTGCTGACAAGGCGGGTTTCGGCTGTCAGGGCTGTTGCTTGGACCCAGGTGCCTGATGAGGTGCGGAGCCACGCGCCCGAGACGAGATCGCGGGCCGGAACCCACTTCGCACCATCGTTCAACGCTTCGGTCAGGTTCGTCCAGAACGCGTGGCCGGCGGTCGACTCGATGACCTCATCGCCCTTGCCATCACCGTCGACATCGACCATCACCCGGTCGAGCTTGTTGTTCTCGTCGCCAGTACGCGGGAGGGCAGTAACGAGTTGGGTGCTGACCTCATCCGTCTTCGGATCCGAGGACAGAACTACAAGACCACGAGCCGGAAGGTCGACTCAGGCAACAGCAGAGTCGCCTAATAGAACAACACGGGAAGCTCCTGTGAGACGGCTGGCATAGACACTCGTCGTTCTATCCGGAGCTTTCTCCATGCCCACACCCGGCCGCCATCCACGCCAGAATCACACATCCGAAACCCTAGAACCGTTGTAGTCCAATGGATCCACTCCAGGATGAAAAAGGCTCACTCCAGGAAGCAATTCCGGCATGGTAACCGGGGGTCGGCGGACGACCACGCTGACGAGTTCATCGATGCTCGATACGCCGACACGGACCTCACCGCACGCCAGATAGCGACTGACCGGCGAATCCGAAAACCACACGGCCAACAGGTCACCCGGAGCCGAGTGGTAAAGCGGGGAAGTCGCATCTATATGAAACTGAGACGGCTCCCGGTAATCCGGAGTCACCTTCCACTCCCACATGTTCACATCAAAGACCGGAGACCATGATCCAGGCACCGTCGGGGCATCATCGATTGGCCGATCACTCTCAGGCGGAAGTCCGCTGACCACGAGGCTGTAGAGCGCACCCGAATCAGGATCAACTTTGAGCGCCACATAACCGCCATCATCTCCGTGGATAGACAGATAGAGCGGCCCTCCGCGCCAGCTGATCTGCCACAACACTGTCAGAGGTATCCAAGGGTCAGCCTCCGCTATGGCCCCGGAACACTCTACATCACCAAGTATCTGCAGCATCATATTGGCAGTTTATACTTTCCGTGCATAAGTGCTGGAAGTTCGTCACTAGGACGTTGGTTGAACTCAAGCTGCCAACCTTGGACGAACATCCTTTGCGCTAGAGGCACACCGCCACGAATCGCATCGGTCACTACGGCCTGAAGACTTCTGAGTAGCTGTTGCGAAGCCAATCCAATCATTTCTGGACTTGCCCCTTCCCTTTTTAGTGGAGTCAACTTTTCAACAAAGTGCTTTGTCACATTTGGATGGACCGAAGCCCGAGTGTCTCCCGCCGTCAATTCAAACGACTTCGGAATACCGCCCGTTCCCGGGATCGGGTCCTGAGTTCCTTTAATGTCATCCCAGACAGTACCGGTCTCGCAGTTGTGTACAAGTACGTCAGCTGCCGCAGCTTCCACGTAGTAGGTGTGGGTTTGGCTGACTGACAGGTTGTAGGTGTTGGTGGGGCGGGTATCGGCTGCCAGGGCGGTTGCTTGGACCCACGTGCCTGATGATGTGCGGAGCCTCGCGCCCGAGACGAGATCCCTCACCCGTCTTCGGATCCGAGGAGAGAACTACATGGACACGAGCCTAGATCCGATGCAGCCCACCAGATACCCGGCAGGATGAGAATCAGTCACTGTTCGGAACGACCAAGACCGCTCCCTGGTCCTGGTTCCATTACCGGGGAGGGTTTCTCATTCGCGATCAACATCGACCCGATTGGGTGCTGAAGGCCGGGATCCGCGAGGACGACGCACGTCCATGCTTCGTTGGTGAACGAGAAGGTCACCGCCTCCGGAACATCAGCGTTAGCGATCGCAAGTATGCACGGCTCGACATTGAGCGACATGAGCCCGGACTCCCGGACGAGACTTGCGCGGCGCTCGCACATCGCCGCAACCTCGCCTCGCTTCATCGGCGACGCCACAAAATCACGACGCGTCGACACACACGACAACATCGACAAACCCATTAGCGCTGAGGCCCAACCATCCGCAGCGAGCACCGACAAAACCCACCGAGCAGCATCCTCATCGATCTTCAAGGACATCGACTCCCCCTCGGCATCGACCACGACCCATCGGCGCACTGGCGGAGCAATCGGGTCACCGCGCTCTACGGCAGGGACAGGTTCAAGGGGAAGGGTGTCACCGCTGTCCTCCAGCCACTCAAGCTCCCAATGGGACGACGTCACGAGTTCCTCGAGTTCAGCCCAATCCTTCACCCAGTAATCACCTCCATGGGTGGGGGTTATCAGGTCATCGACAAGAAGAATGTAGTACCCACCGGTCACATCAGTGTCATCGCGAAACTTCACGAAGTAACCCTCGTAAGCCCCTTCGTAAGGCCCCCTAAGAATCCGACCCTGCTTCTCCAACTTGATGTCCATAAACAGACCTTTGGACTAGATGAGGGGAACATGATTGAGCCTTTTTCATCCTGTGTGGTTGATGACGGTGATGGCGCGGACGATGTCGGTGGCTCGGTGGGTTGAGCAGCGCAAACGTCGCAAGATCCGCCACTTCTTGAGTTCGGCGAAGCCGCGTTCGCCTGGGGCTCGGAGTCTCGCTTGGAGCCGGTTCTGGTCCTTCTGGGGTTCGGGTTTGTCTCGGCCCTTCCACGGCGTTGCGAAGTTCTGGTCGTCGAGTCCGGTGTAGCCCTTGTCCGCGAGGGTCGGCATGCCCGCCTCCCTCAAGTCATGAACCGAACCTGGCAGGCCACCTGACGTCCACAACAGATCACCGTCGGGTCGGTGATGGCCTGCACGTTCACGCCATGGGTCCGGTGTTTCCGGTGAGTAGTACGGGCGGTCGACCGCGACCCTGTCACAGTGGATCAGCGTACCGTCGAGGATCACATAGGGCAATCTGCGGCGTTTCGCGCGTCGCAACACCATCCTCAAACTGGGCGCACGGGCCGATACCAGGGCAATCGTCTCGTTCACCCGCCGGAACACCGTCGACGCCGACACGCTGAAGCCCGCTCCCACACACGCACCTTGTGGAGATATACGAGCGTCATCAACGCCTGCTGACCAGCAGAAAGAACTCCGCCACCGGACCTTGTTCTCCCGCAGGTGGGAACGGATCACGCCCGCCACGAACCGGAGGGTCGATGACGACAACGGCAAACACGCCTGATAGAACAACACGGGAAGCTCCTGTGAGACGGCTGGCTTAGACACTCGTCGTTGTAACAGGAGCTTCCTTCATGCCCACACCCGGCCACCATCCACACCAGAATCACACACCAAGAGTCCTAGATTCATTGCAGCCCAACAGATCCACGCCATAATGAAAAAGGCTCAATCAAAGATGTAGGCCCGCCCAATTCATTTGGAGTATAACCTCATACCTAGATACACCTCGAAGTCATCTAGCGCATCCTGCGCCCGACCTTCAAAACCCGAGACCTTGGCCATTTGCTTGACCCGCATTATCGTGCGAGGGTTTTGTATCGTTCCATGGATTCGCGCCAGATGTCCGATGCATGTGAGCGAGAGGAGTTTCAGTTCGCTATGGGAGTCTCCATCAAGGCAGCTCAAAAGAACGCCTTCGACCCAGGCGCCGTCTGCGTCATTGAATGCCAATGACACAAGCGCGTTCGCCGCTTCTTCAAGCGAACCATTGGCGATGAGGGCTACCATCTCCGATCGCCATTCCCCATCAGACGCTTTGGAATCCTTTGATGTCACCCCACTATCCTCCCCTTCTTATCAACAAGCCCCGCCTTTTTCAAGGAATTTTGCATATCCACATGAAGGTCGGCCCACGAACGAACATGGCCGTGGAAAATATCGATCGTTCCTCCTCCACCGCATGTACATGGGCGCTGGACAGTTCGGTCCAGAACCACAATCTCACCATTCTTGATATCAACGCCGATTCTCCGAGGTGAGGTCCCCTTAACAGGAACTGAATTGTCCAGGGCGGCCTGACCATTTTGAGGCTCGGCGCTGTTTACTCCCCGAGAGCTTGGACGGGATGCAGTCCCATGCTTTCCACCAGGTTCGTATAGGGATTCACCGCAGTTGTGTACGAGGGTATCGGTGTCGGCTATCCGAACGTGGTAAGTGTGGGTTTGGCTGACGGTGAGGTTGTAGGTGTTGGTGGGGCGGGTTTCGGTCGTGGCCGCGGTGGTTTGGATCCAGGTGCCGCTTGATGTGCGGAGCCATTCGCCCGAGACCAGGTTCGCATGAAAGCTCCTGTGGGACAGCGATTCTGAGCACCGCCCGTTCTATCAGGAGCTCTCCCCATGCCCACGGACAGCAACAATCCACACTAGAACCACACGCCAACTAGCCCACATCACTTGCGCCCCAACACATCCCTACGGCCAAGCCGCAGAGCGATGAAGTGTCGATTCCTATCGTTCCCACTTCATTCCAACCACTCAATCTCCCATCGGTACGTTCTCACATACTCCTCAAGATCCTCCCAATCTTTTACCCAATCATCACCTCCATCAGTTGGGTTCTCCAGATCATTGACCAGCAGAATATAGTAACCGCTTATCCATTGTGGATCTTCATGAAGTTTGACAAAATATCCCTCAAAGGGACCAGAGAGAATACGACCCTGCTTCTCGAGTTTGATCTCCATCGTCTCCGTAACCTCACGACCAAAGGAGTCGGACATGATTGTTGACCAACTTTTTCCCATTTCCCATCGTATATAGGAGCTCCTATCAAGTTTTGTTAAGTCGTCGGTAGCAGATGAGGGCGCACGCGAGGGATACGGGGCTGTTGTGGAGGCCGGTGTGGACTTCCCAGCGGGTGGCGAGGCGTTCGGTTCTGGTGGAGCCAGGAGATGGACCGATCAGGCTGACCCATCGGATTGTGCCGATCTCGATGATGCCGTTCGTTCCTCTCTCAGGGATGGCCGGTGTGATTCGCCTGTGCTGCAACACTTCTCGAACCGACTGCGCGTCATAGCCCTTGTCCGCGAGGACGACATCGGGCCGTTCACGGGGCCGGCCACGGCGTCCGGCGATGGCGGGGATCGCGTCGATCAGATCGCGCAGGCCACGTCGTTGACGGTCGCGCCAGTGGTCACCACGACGAGCGGTACACCGTTTCGGTCGCAAGCCACGTGGTGTTCAGACCCAGGACCTCGACGCCTCGACCGAGTGAAGGCGCCACACCTGAGCCTCGATTCTTTGAACCGCATGTGCCCGGCATCGATTCAAGAACCTTCAACCAGTCGAGCTTACCGGCGGCGTTCAACTCCGCCAACAGGAGTTGATGCAACCTGTCGAACACCCCCGCGTCGGTCCAACGTCTCAAACGCCGCCAGCACGTCATCCCCGAGCCGAACCCCAGATCCTGTAGTAGATCCTCCCACCCGATGCTCGTGAACAGGACAAACAAGACCCCCTGCAAGACATCTACGGTCATCGATCGGAACAGGTCCACGCCGCCCTGGACGATGAGGCAGGAGCAGCCGCTCCACAAGCGATCATCCACGATCCATGGTCCGGCCACCCCGGCATCAAACCAAACCCGCCAACCGTGTTACCAGCGACATCACCACAAAAACTTGAGAGGAGTTCTAAAAAGGAGGCTCGTCAATTGATCCCCCCTTTTCCTGTGAGTTGCAAACTCGCCCATACTTCTCGGAGGAGATCGAATCGGCAACAGATTCAATCAACACGCGCCCTTTCTTCCAAGCGTTCAATGCCTGGGAGGCCAAGATTCTATGCCATGTATTGGAACTTGACGCTAGAATATTCTCGACCAAAGGGGTCAATCTCCCGCGATGCACCGCCAACGCCGGAGACTCCAAGAAACGAACGGCGACAACGAGAGCCACCTCCACTACCCTCAAATCAGAGTCATTAAAGTGGGAAGCAACGCTCGGAAAAGCTTCCGGGTAAATGCTCCTAATATCTTTGAAATTCGGAAATGGCTCGGTCGGTGAATACTTTCCCCACTCTCGAATACGTTGCTCCTGGCCAACGCTGACGTCAAAGGCCACGTTGGCTAGCCATGTAAGAAGTTTGCCTCGGAGTGGGAATTTTCCACGTTCCCACGAAGGGATAAGTGCGGCTCGACTTGGCAGGTCACCCAGAAGCGCAGTAACATATCTGAAAGCTGGCACGGTTGCAGAATAAACCACCCCATCATTGAGAAGATTATTATAAAGGTGATCGAGCGAACTCGTCACCGCCGAAAAGTCACCCGACACCAAGTCGCGAAGCTTGGCCGGAGTGTCCGGGAAGGCCATCCCATCAGCATTTTCGAGATTAGCCCAATCGGTAAGATTGACGATCGCGGATGGATTAAAATTTTTTCTGTTCATTTCATAATGCACCATAGTGGCCTATAGAGGTCCTATCAAGTTTTGTTGAGTCGTCGGTCCCAGATGAGGGCGCAGGCGAGTGAGGCTAGTCCGTTGTGGAGTTCGGTGTGGACTTCCCAGCGTGTGGCGAGGCGTTAGTACTGGTGGAGCCAAGAGGATGGTGCGTTCGACGACCCATCGGATTTTGCCGATCCCGATGATGCCTTTCGTGCCTCGTTTCGGGATGACCGGCATGATTCTCCTGTGTTGCGAAGCTTCTCGGGTTTTCCGGGCGTCGTAGGCCTTGTCGGCGACGGGAGGGATCGCGTCGACGAGTTCGATCGCGCAGGCCAAGGTCGTTGACATTGGCGCCGGTTGTCAGTACGGCGGTACACCGTTTTCGTCGCAAGCCACGTGGTGTCTGGACCCAGGACGTCGACGCCTCGACTGGAGAAGGCCCCCACACATGAGTCCCATTTTTAGACCGGATGTGCCCCGCATCGATCATCGCCTTCGACCGTTCGAGCTCACCCGCATCCGTCCACCGGCGGAGACGCCGCCAACACGTTATACCCGAACGAACCCCAGCTCTTGTGGTAGATCTTCCCACCCAATACCGGTGAACAGCACGACCAGGATCCCTTGCAAACATCTACGGACATCGATCGGAACCGGGCTACAGGTCCCTGGCCGATGAGACGGCAACAGCCTCTCTACGAAGCTCCACAAGCGATCATCCACGATCCACAGTCCAGGCACACCGCCATCAAACCAAACCCGCCAACCCCACTACCAGCAGCACCACCACAGAAACTTGATAGGAGCTCATAGGAAGCAGTCGAGGTTCGGCAACAAAGACCGCGCCTCAGCAAATCCTCAGAAGGATACCTCACTGAAAACTTGGCCGAGCTGAGATCGAACCGCGAGCGATGAGTTCGCTGGCAACATTCCTGCCACATTTGACATGCAGAAACCGCACGCCCCGCCAGGCTTTGAAACCATCAACCGACCTACGCCAGATCCATGTCACCTGACCCACGCCGAAGCAGCTGCCCCAACGCAACCAAACTGCTGAACGTCCCATCGAGGCCCAGCTCCCCATCAAGGTCACCATACAGAATCATCAACACCGTCATTTCCTCCTATTAGGAAGTACCGCCAACCTACCTGTCGTGTACCGAGGACAGCCCAGACGGCAATAGCGAGTCCGTCGTCGCGACTCCGTCCTTGGGCCGGCCATTCACCGCTGGGCAGTCTTCTGGGGACGCAGCGGGCAGGAAGGAGTTGAGATGTCACAAGGGTTCGCGCCCGGAACCAATCGAGCAATGGGCATATCGACGTACATGAGGTTCTATATCAGCGTGTGAAACGATATGCACAGTTTCCCTCAAGTGCAAGTCCATTGTTTACGCTGCTCAATAGACTGATCCACCGACGTCGCCGAGCCATCATCACCATCAACCACAGTGGATGAAGAAGGCTCACATTTAGCCCTTTTTCTATATCGTGAAGAGATCCACTCTCTTTTCGACGCATATGTCGATAACCGCAATGAGATTGTGGAGGCCACGATCTACTTCGCTGGCTTCCCCACGCTCGAACTCCATCGATTCGGCTATCATCAACTTATGCAACGGCCAGCTTTCCTGGATGGCCTTCAACCGAGCCAAGACTGGATGGCACTGCTCGGCAGAAAATGTCGGCACGCCATCATCAGGGAAATTCAAGATCGGCTTGAGTGGCGAAGAAACCTCGTCCCATGACAACTCCCCACCGAAGCCAACCATCTTTCCAAGTTCAATTCCTTCAACCATCGCGAGACATGTACGAAACCTGTGAAATCCACCGTATGAGAAGCACGCATCTGGACTATCATTATTACCATCCGCAGGAAATAGGCATATCCCCATAGCTGCTCCTCTGATCTTCTCGCAATTTTCGAACGTCATATATGAGGAAGCCGTGCCTCATACCCTTGGCATGACCCTCCATGGTATTCCCTTTTTCTCAAGCCAGGACGTAATCTGCGACGGAATAGGGGCTTCCGATATAGCCAGGGATCTTGCACAGAAAGACGGGCACGCTCTTGAACCAAACGCTCCCAACGCTGAAACATGGGTTCGAAGTTCGTCGATGAGTTCGGTCATTTCTTTTGACTCGGAATGGATGAACTCGAGTGACATCCGAAGCGATTCAACATCGGACACTAGTTCGTCAAGCGATGGTATTTCTCCGGAGCGAAAGGATCCAGACCGTACACGAGATGCGTATCCCGCAATATACCCGTCTAGAATAAGCAACTCAGAGCACCAGCCTGCTAGCTCCTCAAATCGTGGATATACTGGAAAGGACATTGATAGAAATGCAGCAAGGGCCTGCTCAAATCTCTTTGATTAGTCAAACCAGGTTACGATCTTCCGATTCCGGTATAGGTACCCTCGCCACCAAAAAATCCACCCCTGATCGACCATCTCACGGTCGACCTTGTTGTTCTCCTCACCAGTACGCGGCAACGCCGTCACCAGCTGAGTGCTGACCTCACCCGTCTTCGGATCCGACGACAGAACCTCGTCACCCACGACAACATCGGCGATCGACTTCGCCGTCCCGTCAGCCATGACATCACCCGAGCCACCCTCGTCATGCTCGACAAAGAACACGACCAGGCGCTCCCTGCACACCACGGCTTACGCGGAAAGGCTCAATCGGCGCTCTTCTATCGAAGGGTGACCGTGATGTCGTACTCGATCAAGATGTCGATCGCGATCTCCACCTCGAACGGGTCGATCCGCCGCGCCGACGCCGCAAAATCCGTCCACACCAACTCGAACGGCACACCGTGAACCGACATCATCAGACAATCATCCAGCGCGTTCAGGTTGCTCCCGAAGTACTTCCCCGGACCGCTCACGGCCTCACCGATCGCACAGTAGAAACTCGCCTCCCCCACGATCCGCCGACCATCCATCACACACACCGGCCAATCACCCGACCGCCCACCACCCGACCACCGCTTTTGAACCGTATGCAGCCAACTCCGATGCCATTCGCCTGGATACTCCATCCACTCCCCTGACCGCACCGGCACACCAGTCGCCAACCGCCGATAAAACAGGCCGGCACCCGCGAACGGTGCCGTATGGCCGAAGAACGTACCGCCGATACGATCCACCCCCGGAATGTCACTCGACTCAACACGACTAACCACCATTGAACCGATGTCATAGCCCCCCATATCCCCGCCCGTCGCATCGAGGACATCCATCACCACATTCCCAGGAGACTCATCGCTCAAACCTTCCGGATTGACCATCCGACCGAATATCACGAACTCATCCGGTTCATCCTCCTCAGGATCAACAAACCACCCCTCGATCTCAAGCGCCTCAATGATCGTCGTCCCACCCACACCATTGGTGAAACGATACAAGGGCGTAAACGCCAGGCCATCACTCATACTATTTAGACCTTCTCCTCGATTAAGTACCAACATCTAACCTGCGACGCGTCCACCCCGCATCAGGGAAATGTGGGGCAGTAAAAGGATGAATTGTTTCATAATGATCCGTCGACCACCCAAGCCGCATCCACCCATCTCCCTTCAACGCAAGAATCCTCGCCTTACCTGGAACACGAGCACCAGGGACATCGAACTCAAGAGCACCTGCCCATGGCCTCTCATGAACCCTCGAGCCCTTGAACACCTTTTGGCTTCCTGTCTCAGGATCAATTTCGTCCAGTCTTAATGAAACGAACGCATTAGCAAGGTCAAACCGAAAGTAAATTCGTCATATCGATGCATAACTCAGCTCCTTCCGAGGAACAGCGTATAAACAGTCGAAGGACGAGCACTGTTTATGGGTGCTCGTCCTTCAGATACAGACGGACCGTAGAATGGCCTATGAGAGCAGCTCCAGCCAGTCCCAGTTTCCGGGGCGCTTTCGCAATTCACGGAAACCGAATTCCAAGCAATCCTGCAAGCTTCGTGAGTCTGTATGGATAGGACCGGAACTACCCAAGGCAAGACCCGACATCACCAAAGTCCACGGCTTTCCTCCAAGCACTGATCTCTCATGGTCGCACTTGATTACTGTAGTGACGCCAGCTTCTCCAAGCGCCTCCATTATCAGCTCAATATCCACCCAAGGCTACCTCCCATCAGAACCCCCTCAACATCGATGCAATGCCCTTAATATCCATGGTGTGTCCTGGTTTTTTCGAGTCACTCACCCTCAGAATGACGTTCCACAGATCCGCCGAAGTAGGTCCACTGATAACGTTATTTCGCTGCATGAGCAAAGAAACTACCGCATGAGCGGTCCGTTTATTCCCGTCATTGAACATGTGGCTTCCTGCGATGTCGCGAATCATCACTGCCGACTTCTCCCAGAAACTACGGTAGCGACTCGCATTGGCGAGTGCATTTCCCGGAGATCCATGAAGTGTGTTCGTCCCGCCATATTCCTGATTGATCTTGGACGTCTCATCCTCAGAAACTGGTCGCTTAAAGCCACCGTCGTCGCAGTTGTGTACGAGTGCGTCGGTGTTCGCGAACTTGATGTAGTAGGTGTGGGTTTGGCTGACGGTGAGGTTGTAGGTGTTGACGGGGCGGGTTTCCGCTGTGAGGGCGGTGGTTTGGACCCACGTACCTGACGAGGTGCGGAGCCACGCGCCCGAGACGAGATCGCGGGCCGGAACCCACTTCGCGCCATCATTACTGGGCTCGGTGAGGTTCGTCCAGAACGCGTGACCAGCAGTCGACGCGATCGTGTCGTCGCCCTTGCCATCACCGTCGACGTCGACCGTCACATCGACCTTGACCCGGTCCACCTTGTTGTTCTCATCGCCAGTACGCGGCAACGCCGTCACCAGCTGAGTGCTGACCTCACCCGTCTTCGGATCAGAAGACAGAGCTACACGACCACGAGCCGGAAGGTCAACTCAGGCAACGGAAAACTCGCCAGGTAGAACAACAAGGGAAGCTCCTGTGGGATAACGGTCTTCGACAACCGCCGCCCTATCAGGAGTTTTCCTCATGACCGCACCCGGCCGAAACTCGCACCAGAATCACACAGTCAGAGTCCTAGATCCGTTGTGGCACAGCATATCCTGGCGGGCTGAAACGGGATCATTCGAGGGCTGGGTCAACGCGCACGACCAGCGAAACCGACTCTTCGTCTAGATAGAAATGATCGGGATAATAATCGACATGAAGATGATCCTTACCGTATGCAGAAGCAGCAAAATTCTCGACATTCCGCGCGAGCTGACGTAGCGAATCCATGTTTCCGCACGCTTCGAAGTCCTTACCGTCAACGACCCGCATCACGATCTTGCGGTTCGACTGGCGGACAATGATGCGCGACAAGGAACCCACGTATGGATACGGATCATCCGCCGTCGCCAGATCCATGTCACCTGACCCACGCCGAAGCAGCTGCCCCAGGGCAACGAAACTGCTGAACGTCCCATCGAGGCCCAGCTCCCCATCAAGGTCGATATACCGAATCGCCAGCACAATCATTTCTCCTTTGGCCAGTCATCCCCTGGCCGAATCGTAGCGGGATCAATAGGGGTATGAGGATCCGCCAAAGGACCTTTCTAGTAGGAGCTCATAGAAAGACGGCCAAGCTCTTGAATCAAACGCTCCAACGCTGAAACATAGGTTCGAAACTCGTCGATGAGTTCGGTCGTTTCTTTTGACTCGGAATGGATGAGCTCGAGCGACATTCGAAGCGATTCAACGTCGGACACTAGTTCGTCAAGTGATGGTATTTCTCTGGCGTGCAAAAAGCCAGACCGCACACGAGATGCGTATCCCGCGACATGCCCGTCTATCGTAAGCAACTCAGAGCACCAGTCTGCTAGCTCCTCAGATCGTGGATATGCTGGAAATGGAATTGATAGAAATGCAGCAAAAGCCAGCTCAAATCTCTTTTGATTAGTCAAACCAGGTCACGATCTTTCCGATTCCGGTATAGATACCCTCGCCGCCAAAGAATCCACCCCTGATTTTCCATCCCTTGGCTCCATTCTTAAGTGGCCAAGGAATGCGATCACTCGGCTTTGTCTTATTCCACAGATTCCGAGCTTCTTGAGTGTATTCCGCGAACGTTCTTCCTTTTCCATGCTTATCGAGATGATAATCGGCAGAATCTTCAACAGTAGCAAAGGTCCCTTTGTCCCACTCTTTTAGAGCTTCTGCATCGTCGCCGCAGTATTCGCCAACGTTGTGTACGAGTGCATCGGTGTTCGCAAGGTCGATGTAGTAGGTGTGTGGTCCGCTGACGGTGAGGTTGTAGGTGTTGACGGGGCGGGTTTCGGCGGTGAGGGCTGTTGTTTGGACCCAGGTGCCGCTTGAGGTGCGGAGTCACGCGCCCGAGACGAGATCGCGGGCCGGAACCCACTTCGCGCCATCATTACCGGGCTCGGTGAGGTTCGTCCAGAACGCGTGACCGGCGGTCGACTCGATGACCTCGTCACCCTTGCCATCACCGTCGACGTCGACCGTCACATCGACCATGACCCGGTCGACCTTGTGGGTTTCGTCGCCGGTACGCGGGAGGGCCGTCACGAGCTGAGTGCTGACCTCACCCGTGGCCGGGTCAGAAGACAGAACCTCGTCACCCACGACGACGTCGGCGATCGGCTTCGCCGTCCCGTCCGCCATCACGACCTTCGCCGCAGCAGTAAACGAGTTACACGCTGCCTTGTCCGTGTTCGCGGGTTCGTGTTTGGGTTTATCGGGTTTGTCGTCGGGTTTCTTCGGGGGCGTCGGTTCCGCGACGTCGTCGACGTCCTTCTTCGGAGAATCTTCCGCCCTCTTCGACGCCGCCTTCGCCCGCTCGATCACCTTCTTCGCGTTGCCGATGACCTTGTCGTACCCGGCCCAGGGCTTGCTCGAGGTGTCGTTTTGTCGGGTTTGTGTCTGGTGGGGTCGGGGTGTGGGGCAGGCACGGCCTGGGTGATCATCCTGAAGGAAGCTCCTGACAGAACGACGAGTGTCTAAGCCAGCCGTCTCACAGGAGCTTCCCGTGTTGTTGTATCAGGCGAGGGCAGCCCACGCCGTTTCGCCCTCTCAACACCGTCTCAAACTCGGTGCACGTGCCGCTACCAGGCAAATCGTCTCGTTCACCCGCCGGATCACCGCCGTCACGAACCGGAGGGTCGACAACGGCAAACCTGCCTGATACAACAACAAAAGGAAGCTCCTGTGAAGCAACGGTTATAAACGCCCGTCGTTCTGTCAGGAGCTTCCTTCAGGCCCGCACCCGGCGCCATCCACACCTGAATCACACACCTAGAACCCTAGAACCGTTGCAGCACAAAGATCCACGCCAGGATGAAAGAGGCTCGATGGATCAAGTCGATGGAATGGTGGCGACCGTCACTTGGCCGTCAACCAAGCATTCGATCAGAATCGGTCCGCCTACCGGATACAACCAGAATTGCGGATCCGTGTCCCAGATCTCCGCAACGCGATCAATGAATACCCGGACAGGAAGCGTCACGGTCGGCAGCAGTAGGTTTGGCCAGAAAATGGCGACATGGTCATATTCCTCCACACAGGGTGCCAACATTTCCCTCAACACTAGAGCGAGGTCATTACCATCATCACACAATCGTCGAATAGTGTACGAGCCTTCTTCCCAATGCAGCTCCGAACTCCGGAAGGCTACAAATCTATTCAGGCTTGCTTCCTCCAATACGTGGCTTTCCTCGTAACTCAACATCACAATCTGGCACGCCTCAGAAACCTCACTGTCCTGCATAAATTCAGGAAGGTAATCCGGTCGACTTCCGTAGTCACGAGCGGGGTTGACTTTCATTATGCGTTCCTAACTAGCCAGGAAGCGACACTAGTTCCCGGCCACCTGAGTGCCCACTTTCGGACACATTGACCTTTTCCTGTCATCACATTGATATGTGTCCCTTTTTCGGGATCAACATCAAGCCTAAATTCTCGATGTGCTCCATCGCTGCGCCCTTTGAAACCGGTCACTCTCCCCAATGTTTCAACCGCCGATCCCAATCTGCCTTTGATACTGCTCCTCGATGCTAGATCAATTTTTCCTATCAGGTCCAGTCCATAGTTCCTAGCCTGTTCGAATGAGCTAAAGTCGAGAGTTACTTCACTTCTAGGTTCATCTGGTTTGCATTTGCAGAGGGATGAGTGCTCCTTTACCTCGCAGTTGTGTACGAGTGCGTCAGCTGTCGCGGTTTGGACGTAGTAGGTGTGGGTTTGGCTGACTGACAGGTTGTAGGTGTTGACGGGGCGGGTTTCGGTTGTCAGGGCTGTTGCTTGGACCCACGTGCCTGACGAAGTGCGGAGCCACGCGCCCGAGACGAGATCGCGGGCGGGAACCCACTTCGCGCCATCGTTCGACGGCTCGGTGAGGTTCGTCCAGAACGCGTGGCCGGCGGTCGACTCGATGACCTCGTCGCCCTTGCCATGACCGTCGACGTCGACCGTCACATCGACCATGACCCGGTCGACCTTGTTGTTCTCATCGCCCGTACGCGGGAGGGCCGTCACCAGCTGAGTGCTGACCTCACCCATCTTCGGATCCGAGGAGAGAACTACATGGACACGAGCCTAGATCCGCTGCAGCCCAACGTAACTGAAACAGGAGGGAAGGGGCTCACTGTTCGGTGCACCCAAGACAGCTCCCTGGTCCTGGTTCCGTTACCAGGGAGGGTTTCTCATTCGGGATCAGCACCGACCCGATCGGGTGTTGAAGGTCCGGATCCGCGACAACGACACACGTCCATGCTTCGTTGTTGGTGAACGAGAAGGTCACCACCTCCGGAACATCAGCGTGAGCGATCGCATGCAAGAACGCCGCCACACCACCGTGCCACGCAAACCCGGATACGCGGCGCTGATACAACGCCACAGCGTCGCCTCGCTTCATCAGCGATGCCGCGAAGTCACGACGCTCCGGCACACACGACAACATCGACAAACCCGTTCGCGCCGCCGACCAATCATCCTCGGCGAGCATCGACAAAACCCGCCGAACAGCATCCTCATCGACCTCCACAGGCATCGACTCCACCTCAACATCGACCACGACCCCAGCCGAATCGACCTGGTCACCACGCTCTACACCAGGGACAGGCTCACTGAGAATGACATCACCGCCATCCTCCAGCCACTCAATCTCCCACTCGGACGACTTCACGAACTCTTCGAGGTGTTCCCAATCCTGCTCCCAGAAGTCACCCCCATCCGTCGGCAAAGTCAGGTGATTGAGCAGGAAGACATAATAGCCACCAGTCACCTGAGAATCTTTATGGAACTTAATGTAGTAACCCTCATAAAACCCTGAGAGAATGCGACCCTGCTTCTCCAGCTTGATCTCCATCACTCACCTCTCCTCATTACTACTCGAGTTCCACATGATTGTTTACTAGAGGTTGTCCCGTTACTGGTTGGGGTGTCGGTCGTTGTACTGGGCGTGTTCAGGTTGAGTGTTGATAGTCCGGAGTGGATTCGGGTGTTCAGTGGGTTGTCTCCCAGGCAGTTCGGGAATCTGGTGGAGATTGTGGCCGATCGTGGCGGGCCCGTGATCGCCGATGGGCGTAAGTGCCGGCCGTGGAGCTTGACCTTGGCCGATCGGGTGTTGCTGGTGGCCGTCTACCTGCGAACGAACCTGACAGTGCGTCAGATCGGACCGCTGTTCGGTGTCTCGAAGTCAGCGGCCGGTCGGATCATGGATTCGCTGAAACCGTTGCTGGGCTTGGAACACGCTCGACCCGCCGCGACGACCGGCAGAGTGTTCATTGTCGACGGGACCCTGGTCCCCACCCACGACCGTGGCGCCGACTCGTCGAAGAACTACCGACGCAGCAGCAACATCCAGGTGATGATCGACGCCGACACCCGCCTGACCGTCGCCGTGGCCGGTCCCCTCCCCGGCAGCCGCCACGACTCGAAAGCGTTCACCCAATCCGGAATAAACCACGCCGCCGGCAACGCCACCGTCATCGCCGACGGCGGCTACGCCGGACACCCACACGTGATCATCCCCTACCGCAAACCCAACGGCGGCACCATAACCCCATGGCAACGCGACCTCAACACCATCCACAAACGAATACGCGCGCGGATCGAACACGCCATCGGCAGCATAGAAAACTGGAACATCCTCCGCAACTGCAGACTCAAAGGCGACGGAGTCCTCCACGCCACCAGCGCCATCGCCATCGCCCACATGCGAGACATCACCCTCACCCACCCACCGTAACGGGACAACCTTTAGTTTCTTGCCGTTCTCAAATATCTCAAAGTGCACGTGCTGAATATGCGGCCAGCGATTGCCAGCAATCGAGTCCGGGTCAATACGAAATGCCCGACTCATGTCAGCACTCATGAAGACGCCTCTTCCGCAACCCACACAAGAATCACACCATCAGGTTCCTAGATCCGTTGCAGTCCACCACATCTCGGCAGGCTGAAACGGGATCATTCGAGGGCTGGGTCAACGCGCACGACCAGCGAAACCGACTCTTCTTCGAGATACCAATGATCGGGATGATAATCGACATGAAGATGATCCTTACCGTATGCAGAAGCAGCAAAGTTCTCGATATTCCGCGCGAGCTGACGTAGCGAATCCATGTTTCCGCACACTTCGAAGTCCTTACCATCAACAACACGCATCACGATCTTGCGGTTCGACTGGCGGACAGTGATACGCGACAAGGAACCCACGTATGGATACGGATCATCCGCCGTCGCCAGATCCATGTCACCTGATCCACGCCGAAGCAGCTGCCCCAACGCAACGAAGCTGCCGACCGTCCCATCGAGACCCATCTCCCCATTAAGGTCACCATACAGAATCATCAACACCGTCATTTCCTCCTATTAGGAAGTACCGCCAACCTACCTGTCGCTGTACCGAGAACAGCCCAGACGGCAATAGCGAATCCGTCCTTGGGCCCGCCATTCACCGCTGGGCAGTCTTCTGGGGACGCAGCGGGCAGGAAGGAGTTGAGATGTCACAAGGGTTCGTGCCCACCTGAGTACTGACCTCACCCGTCAGCTCATTGATCAAGAATCAGGGTTGGTTCCCGCTGCGCAATCGCTATAGACCCGATAGGGACGAGTAGATCCGGAGAGGTCACGAAAATGCACGACCATTCACTGTCGAAAATCGAAAGAACAACAACCTCCGACATATCGCTACTTTCAATGGCGCGTACACATCGATCCACATCGACTGACTTGAGCCCAGACTTTCGAAGAATTCTCGCGCGGAGAGCGAACAGCCCTGAAACGTAACCCTTCTCGAGCGGAGAAGTTAGAAGATCATGACGATCCGACCTCTCCCACATCTCCAATCCCATCTGAGCAGACTTCCATCCATCCACCGCAAGCATCGACAAAGTCCGCCTAGCACGATATTCATCAATTTCTTGCACCATAGACCTCCCTGTCCCTAACCAGATCATCATCGCAGGTCAAATATAGTCGCTCCGTATCCTTGAGCCTTTTTCATCCTGTGTGGTTGATGACGGTGATGGCGCGGACGATGATGGTGGCTCGGTGTGTTGAGCAGCGCAAACGTCGTAGGATCCGCCACTTCTTGAGTTCGGCGAAGCCACGCTCGCCGGGTGCGCGAAGGCGCGCTTGGGTCCGGTTCTGGGTTTTCTTCGGGCCGGGCTTGTCTCGGCCCTTCCACGGCGTTGCGATGTTCTGGTCGTCGAGTCCGGTGTAGCCCTTGTCGGCGAGGGTCGGCATGCCCGTCTCCCTCAAGTAGGTTGGGATCCGCCAGATCCGTGCCGCGGCAGTGTCATGAACCGACCCCGGCAACGCACCCGACGTCCACAACAGATCACCATCGGGGGCCGTGATGGCCTGCACGTTCACCCCATCCGTCCGATGCTTCCCCGAGTAATACGGATGATCCACCGCAACGCGATCACCATGGATCAACGTCCCGTCGAGGATCACATACGGCACCCCACGCCGTTTCGCACGCCGCAACACCTTCACCAAACCCGGCGCACGCGCCGCCACCAGGGAAATCGTCTCGTTCACCCGACGGAACACCGTCGACACCGACACCTCGAACCCCACCGCCAAACACGCATACGTCTCACCCTTATGGAGATACGCCAGCGTCATCAACGCCTGCCGACCAGCAGTAACGCGCCGCCACCGCACCCGGGCCTTCTTCCGGTGGGCACGAATCACCCCGGCCACGAACCGCAGGGTCGACGACGACAACGCCCAAACCCGCCTGATACAACAACAAGAGAAGCTCCTGCGGGACAGCGACATAGACAACCGTCGTTCTACCAGGAGCTTCCTTCACGCCCACACCCGGCCACAATCCACACCAGAACCACACCCCGAGAACCCTAGATCCGCTGCACTCCAACGAATCCCCAACAGGATGAAAAAGGCTCAATGTCTGGCCACGCCTCAAGAAACTCGACGGTCTCAGTCAACCGCGCAACAAAATCCTCCCTCGACAACACGCCATCATCGAACGCCTTCCACAGATCAGGAATCCGCTCAGCCGTCACACCGAAAGCGATAAGCAGAGCACCCAATCGATACGGATCCACCGAACGCTTCCCTACATTCAACATCCAAACGTTGCTGGATGCTTCCACTGCAATGCCCCTCCCTGCCAAAGAAACGACATCCCAACCCACACGCTCATCACCCAACATGCGGAAAAGAGCCAAATAATAATCACTTCGCGGCATTTCACCTCCTCTGAAATCCTCCAAATGCCCAAGATATCGCTCTAAGAGCTCCTATCAAGTTTCTGTGGTGGTCCCGCTGGTAGTGGGCTTGCCGGGTTTGGTTTGATGGCGGGGTGGCTGCACCGTGGATCGTGGATGATCGCTGGTGGAGTTTCGTGGAGAGGCTGTTGCCTCCTCACCGTCCGGGGCGGCGGGGTCCGGTTCCGATCGATGACCGGAAGTGTCTGCAAGGGATCTTGTTCGTGTTGTTCACGGGGATCGGGTGGGAGGATCTGCCCCAGGAGCTGGGGTTCGGTTCCGGCATGACGTGTTGGCGGCGTTTGAGACGTTGGACCGATGCGGGCGTGTTCGACCGCCTGCATCGGGTCTTGTTGGCGGAGCTGAACCGAGCCGGTGAACTCGACTGGTCGACGGCGATGATCGACGCGGGGCACATACGGTCTAAAAAGGGGGCTCACGTGTGGGGCCTTCACCCGGTCGAGGCGTCGCCGTCCTGGGTCCAAACACCACGTGGCTTGCGACGGAAACGGTGTACCGCTCGCCGTACTGACGACAGGCGCCAACGTCAACGACGTGACCTGCGCCATCGAACTAGTCGACGCGATCCCGCCGATCGCCGGCAGACCCGGCCGGCCCAGACGGCGCCCCGATACGGTCCTCGCCGACAAGGGCTACGACTCTCGCAGAGTCCGAGAAGCGGTGCAGCACAGGCGAATCACACCGATCATCCCCAAACGCGGCACGAAGGGCATCATCGGGCTCGGCAAAATCCGGTGGGTCGTCGAACGCACGATCTCTTGGCTCCACCAGTACAAACGCCTCGCCACACGCTGGGAAGTCCACACCGACCTCCACAACGGACTCATCTCACTCGCCTGCGCCCTCATCTGCTAGCGAAGACTCAACAAAACTTGATACGAGCTCTATGGAATCGTGGCGACAGTCACTTGTCCATCCATAAGGCATTCGATCAGAGTCGAACCGCCAATTGGATAGATCCAGAAGTGTGGCCCGATATCTGATATCTCACCGGCATATGCAACAACGAGGCGAGCTGGAAGAGTCACGGTCGGAATCGCGAGGTTCCCCCAGAAAATGGCGACCCGCTCCCCCTTCGCTATATGCGGATGAAGCAGTTTCGCTAGAAGAGTAGCCAAGTCTTCATCGGAACTACACCGCCAGCGGTCATCATACGAGCACTCCTCCCACCACAAAGCTCCACTGCCATATGCTGGAAATCGATTCAAGCTCTGTTCTTCAATTGAGCGACTTTCCTGGAAGCTCAACCTCACGATCTGTGCCGCCGTGGAGTGCCGGCGATCTTTCATAAATCCCGGAAGGCATTCAGGATGACTCCCGTACGCGCTTGAAGGATCATTCTGTTTCATGTGTTCTTTCCCAACAGAGGAAGAATGCTGGTGCCCGGCCACACAAGTGCCAGTTTTCGAGCCGTTCCTTTCTTTCCAGTCATGACATTGATATGTGGCCCTTTAGTAGGGTCGAAGTCTAGTCGAAATTCACGAAACTCTCCCCCGCTTCTTCCTGTAAACCCCACGACCTTCCCGAATGTTTCGACTGCTGCCTCGAGCCTGCCTTTAAGCGGCGACCTCGATCCTAGATCAATGCTTCCTATGAACTCCAGTCCGTAGTTTCTTGCCTGCTCGAACGAACTGAAGTCGAGAGTAACTTCGCTCGTCGGATCGTCCGGATCGCATTTACAGAGCTCAGAGTGCCCTTTTACTTCGCAGTTGTGTACGAGTACATCTGCTGCGGCAGCTTCCACGAAGTAGGTGTGGGTTTGGCTGACTGACAGGTTGTAGGTGTTGACGGGGCGGGTTTCGGTTGTCAGGGCTGTTGCTTGGACCCACGTGCCTGACGAAGTGCGGAGCCACGCGCCCGAGACGAGATCGCGGGCGGGAACCCACTTCGCGCCGTCATTCGACGCTTCGGTGAGGTTCGTCCAGAACGCGTGGCCGGCGGTCGACTCGATGACCTCGTCGCCCTTGCCATGACCGTCGACGTCGACCGTCACATCGACCATGACCCGGTCGACCTTGTTGTTCTCATCGCCCGTACGCGGGAGGGCCGTCACCAGCTGAGTGCTGACCTCACCCGTGGCCGGGTCAGAAGACAGGACCTCGTCACCGATCTCGACGTCAGCGATCGGCTTCGCCGTCCCGTCCGCCATGACAACCTTCGCCGCAGCAGTAAACGAGTTACACGCTGCCTTGTCCGTGTTCGCGGGTTCGTCTTTGGGTTTATCGGGTTTGTCGTCGGGTTTCTTCGGGGGCGTCGGTTCCGCGACGTCATCGACGTCCTTCTTCGGGGAGTCTTCGGCCTTCTTCGACGCGGCCTTGGCTCGTTCGATGACCTTCTTCGCGCTGCCGATGACCTTGTCGTATCCGGCCACCGCGGACATGATCTGGTCGGCGGCCTTCCACAGTTTCTTCCCGACCGAGAACACCTTCGCCCACGGGACAACGTCCAATGCCAGGCTCACACACGCCCACATGTCGCCATCACCGACACACGACATCAAGTCATTGACACCGATGAAATCGAGGAGCATGTCACCGGCGATATCGATCACGACATCCGTCAACGACGTGTTGAGGGTCTTCTGCGCCTCCTCAACCTCATCAGGCGTCGGAGCCGGAGTCTTCGTCTTCGACTTGGGCTTGGCGGCTTTCCCGCCCAACCCTTCACCCTGATCAGTCCTCAACCCCGTCGGGTCGGAGAACGTCACCGGGTTCCCGTGTGAGTATGTGTACGGGTTGAGCTGTTCGGGGTCGGAGTAGTCGATGATCGGGTCGACCGACAGGAACTTCCCCGTCACCGGGTCGTATTGCCGGGCACCGATAGTCGTATACCCGGTGGCCGCGTTCACGGTCCCGCCAACGAAGCCCTTCTCGCCCTTCCACGACGTCGGATCGGTACCACGCTGGTTCCCATACGGGTCGGTGTAACGGTGCGTGACTTCGCCGGTGGTGCCATCGATGCCCAGCTGACCGGTGCCATTGTGATCGGCGAACTGGTACTGCGTACCGTCCTCAGTGACCACCGCGGTGGTACCACCCGGCAGAGAAACGTACTGTGTCCAGTCGACCGCCCCGGACGTGTCCTCATGCAACTGCATGCCAGGCAGGTAAAGCGTCCGACCAGACGAGTCCGTGCGGAGCACCTCGTTGCCGCCCGCGTCGTACTTGAAGTCGACGACCTCGTCGCCCTGTGAGATGGATTCGACCTTGCCTTGCGCGTTCCAGCCGATCGTCTGGAGGGAACCCGCGCGGTCGACGCTGAGCGTGTTCCCGACCTCGTCGTACAGATAGGACGCCATCGTGGCGGATCCTGAGGTGACCGTCTGAGCCTGGTGCGCCCCAGGCGAACCCGGAGTCGGGTAGTTGTAGGTGTGGTCAACGCCGCTGTCGGGAACCGCCGTGGAGCGTGTGGTGACACCCGAACGGTTTCCTGTGGCGTCGAATCGGTACGAATTCCAGTACGGCGCAGGTCCGTTGACACCGGTCGTTTCCGGACCACCGGCGCAGACCTCGTTGGATGAGACTCCGGCGGCCGCCGACGTCCACGCCTCCGTCATCTGGCGGGCGTGGTCGTACTGGAAACACTGCGCGTCACGTGCCGAGCCGGGGGCCGTGGCGTCGTCCACGATCGACAGGATGTTGCCCGCGTCGTCATAGTCGAACCGAACGTCGGACAACGTTCCACCGGTGTCATCCCTATCGAGCCACATCCGTTCGAGACGGTTCGTACCGTGCTCGTAGGAGAAGGTCTGCTCGAACGTCGTGCCCGCCATCGGGAGCCGAATCACCGACGGCAAGCCTGTCGCCGTGTAAGAGATACTCGAGGCCCAGGATCGAGAACCCATGATGGAAATAGGTCGTCGCAACTCGTCGTAATCGAAGGTCTGCATCGATTCCGGCATGCCATTGGCTGACAGAAGGCCTTGGTGCTTCACAGTGCCGTCGTCGTTGTAATCGACCTCCTGTCTATAGATTCCCGCCAATGCGCCAGCGGCAGGGCCCTCGACCTCGTAGGACATCATCGTCGGCCGGTAGTCCCAGTCACGTGAGCCAATCCGTGAGAGGAGAGTGAAGTCGTCGTCGTAGGAATACGTCCCCGACTCATATCCCTTGAAGTTGTAGTCCCACACCGTCTCGGTCAGCTTGGTGCCGACTTCCGGTTGTCCCTCCCATGTGGATTTAACGCGCCCGAGCACGTCATACGAGGTCGACAACGTGACACCACGAGCGTCGGTTGTCGAGACGAGACGGTCGAGATCGTCATAGACGAAGGTCGTATCACCGGCATCGGGGTCACGAGCGACAATCTGACGCCCCTGCTGGTCGTATTCATACGACCAGACATTGCCGACGGCATCGGCCACCGACGAGAGCATTCCACCGCGGTCGTACTCGTACTGCGTCGAGTCGTACGCGCCGCTCAGTTGACGGCCGTGGTATCGGCGCTGTTCGATGATCTGGCCGAGACCGTCGGAGACCGTCGTCACCGCCGCCTCGCCCTGCGGCGGAACCTTGTGCGTCAGTTCGCCGTCGTACGAGTACGTGGTGCGCCAGCGTTCCTCGCCGGCGTCGGCGACGATCTCGGCGGTGATCCGACCGGCGGAGTCATACACAGACAGCATCTGGCCATTGACGAGATCATCGGCTACTGCAATCACAGTGGATGGATTGGGTGCGCCGGTGACGTAGTAGGCGTCGTTGGTCTTCGCCGCGCGGCCTTGCTCGTCATAAATGACGTCAGTGACGAGGCGGTTTCCTTCTGGGCCAGGGACCTGAGCCTGACGTTCGCGCATCCAGCCGTCGTAGATCGCGATCGACTCCAACCGATAGGCATGCTTCGCCACGTCGTAGAAACGCGAGATGGCTGCGGCCGGCGCGTTCTCCGTGTTGACGTACTCGAACACGTACGTGGGCGCCCGCCCCAGTGCGTTTGGTGCGAACGACGGCCACACGGCGGACAGGCGACCGACCGCGTCATAGGCCATCTCGGATACCTTGCCGTTCGCATCGGTCTGCTTGAACGGGAGTCCTCGCAACGGCTCCAGGATGCTCGTCGTGGTGTGGCCCAATGCATTCACAGCCGTGATCGTGGACGATCGGCCATTGACGTCCACGTATGCCACCGTCGCGGCCACTCCGTCGGCATCGACCACGCGAGTCGCGCGACCGTAACCGTCGTACTCGGTGGTGCTAACCGTCAGATAGGTCGGAGTGGTTCCGTTGTGCGACTTCAAGATCTCGTGACGAGTCTGGAGACCTTTCGTGGGAGCCGCGCCCCACACGCCGCCGTCATAGCTGGTTCGGGTGTCATCGAGAACGTCGACCGAGCGGTCGGGGGTGACGTCACAACCGACGGCCACGAGCTCGGTGCGGCTCTGATAGGCGTACATCCGCTTCCCGGGGTTGTCCGCGTACGAGGTACGGGTGCACGTGTCATCGCCGACGTCGGTGGTGATGCCGTGGTCGAACACCTGAGTCAGACGCCCGTGCCCCGTCTCGTACGTCGAATCGGTGCGCGTCTCCTGCACTGCACCGGTCGACAATGTAGTCAACGAACGCGTACGCGATGGACGGACGAAGGTCGCGACCTCGTCACCCCAGTCACGGGTCTCCGTCGCGGTGACGTGCCGCCAGTAGGACGTGATGCTGCTTCCCAGCACACCCGCGCCGTCATAGACGATCGTCTCTAGGACACGGCCGGACAGTTCGTCCCAGTCGCGATGCACGGCACCGGTCGAGTCGGTGAGGTCGACGGTGCGCGTCCCGCCGGAACTCGTCTTATCGCCATGCATGCCGCGGAAGTAGACGTAGTCCGTTCGAGACTCGCCAGGCTTCCCGGGTGCCATGATCGACGAAACCTTACCGAAGCCGCGCCAGTCACGCCAGGTCAGGAACTCGTCCTTGGTGATCCCGTCGGGCTCCGTCTTCCGCCAAGCGGGATCGCCCTGATAGTCGTAGCGCGTGACCTGATCCGGCGCCCCGCCGACACGGTCGGAGACCACCACCATGGTGACGACGTACTTGTGGAACCAGTCGGTGAGTTTCTCCGTCTGGGACGACGGCTGCCAGATCACCGGGAAACACAGCCGGGTGTTCGTCGCAGGCGTAGGAGTGTCGCCGGCAGCACAGTCCATATTGGAATACGTCACCTCGACCTGTCCGCCGGTATCCGTGTACACGGTCGCGAGGCGAGGTCGGACCAACGCCGAAAGGTTGTCGTCAGCCACCTCGACACGGTTCTCCAACTGAACCGGCAGAAGTTCCGTCGGCGGCAGTGTGACCGGAGTCGTCGCGGTATGCCCCGTCCGTTGAATCGAATCGAGCCACAAGGTCCTGGTGCCGTCGACGTTGGTGACGAAGGTGTGGTTCAACGCCCAGATGTCGACCGGCTTGTACGCGCTCGCCGTGTACACCTGGGTCGTGACCGCCGTCAGCCGCTTGCGCGTGAAGAACGTCGGCGAGACCTGGAACGGTTCGCACGGCACTCCCGCGTCGCAGATCTGGTCGGCAGGAACGTCCGGCCAGTGCATTGCGGTCGCGTCGGTCAGATCGGCTGGGTCGCAGTCGATCCCGGCGGTCGGCAGGCAGCGCTCGGCCACGGTGAAGTCGACACGCGCGGGCGCCGGGACATCGAAGAGGGTGCTCTCGCGCTGGCCGTATTCGATGTACTTGAGGTAGCCGCCACGGGTGTACTTCACGCCGTCGGCCGTCAAGTCCGCGTTGAGGGCGTAGTGGTTGGTCTCCTTGCCGTACACATAGGAGACGACGTTTCCAAGGGGATCGACGGTGTAGTCGAGGTTCCACCGCCAGGCCTGATCGCAGTGAGAGTTTTCGAACGTCGACGCGTTGCAGGGCTCCCCCGCATCGTCGCCGAATACCGGTGACGTCCACACGGAGCCGGTCTCAACGTCCCCGGTCGCCCAACCCGGGCGTCGGTTCATCCCGAAGAAGTACTGCGTGCCGTCGAGGGTCGTGACCTTCCAGTGCTCGCCGTTGTCATCGCCGTTGACCGCCCCGGTCAACCGCTCGACGGTCGCACCGTCGTCAGTGGACGACCGCCAGACGGTACCGTCCTTGACAAGTTCACCCGACGCGCCCGCCAGCATGATCGTCGCGTTGTCGAAGGCCCAACATTGGTCACCGACGCCGTCGTGACCGTCATCCACACAGGGCTTGTAACGCCGTTCGATATATCCGGGTTCGAAGGTGAAGCCCTCGCCGATCCACGATCCCTGGTTGTTGGTGATACCGGTCCGGCCGTCGACGGTCTGCGAGTTGTAGTCGAAACTGACCGCGGGCCCTGGCCCCGCGGACGTCGCCGGGGACGGCATCGGATACGACCAACTGAACGCACCGGACGGCCCACCGACAGTCCACTGTGAAGAGATCCCGAGTGGAGTCGCGGCGAAGGACCCGCCGGAACCCGAAGCGGCAGCGACAACGGCGAAGACACCACTAGAGACGGTCGCGTTGAGGGTGCGTGCTTCCGTGTCGTTGACGACCGACACGGCCTCGGCCGTCGTCGCGCACTCGTCGGTCACGCCGGAACCGCAGTCCGGTAGGCGATACAGAGTCGCCCGAGTGCCCCAGTCCCCGCCATAACCCGCGGCGAAGGACGAGTAGTCGAGGACGATGTCGACGGGTTCGTCCACCGTGATGCCAACAACCGTGCCGCTCACCCCAGCGGCCAGGACATCGTCACGATCGGCCGTCGATACGACGGCGTCCCCACCCATGACGGTGACCGGCAGACCGCCGACGTCGACAGTACGGCCGTCGCGAACGGTCTCACGAGCCGTCACCGGCCACGTCACTTTGGTGGGTTCCGGTGCCGCCAATGGGTTGCCCCGCTTGGGTTCCACGTCCACCGAGGTACCGGGAACGGGATCCGCCATCACCGGATCATCTGGTGAGGCCGGTTGAAGGACGATCTGAACGAAGGACATCAATCCGATAACGAGCACCAGACTCAACACGAACAGTTGCGCGTTGCGGAGGTGTTCCGACACACGGCGGCGTCGGGTCAGTTCCACCATGGGGGGTGTGGACATGTCTGTGGACTCCTGGGGTGAAGGCGTCATCGGGTTAGAGAGAAGGTTGTTGGGCCCTGGTGGCGAGGAGTCGAATCAGGGCGTGATGGCACGAACCGGCATAGACACGCACGTCATCGATCGCCCCGGCGAAATAATCCGTCGTCGCACTCGACAGTCCGACACGAATTCCGGTTGTCTGCCACGAAGTGGTGAACGGGTCGATCAACGGGTCACTAGCGACCCCATCAACCCACAGGCGCAACTGGCCAGTGGACGCGTCGTAGGTGACGGCGATCGCTTGGCCCGCGGAACCATCAGAGACATACGCCGGGTTCGTAACGGTGACCGTCTCCGCCGAGGCACTGTCACTGGTCGCGGCGATCAGCTGCCACGCCTGGAACTGAGCGGAATACTGGACTTTGACCAGATCGGTGTTGTTACCCGGCAGAGCAAAGACCGCCATATCTACCACGGCATTGTCGGTAACTGGGCGGGCCCTCCCGGTGATACTGAACGACGACCTCGAATCAATCAACTCTGATGGGGTTGACGCGTAGCCGGTAACGCCATCCAACTCGAGATGACCATCTCCAACCAACGCGGGAGGGTCGAAACCCCCCGGCTGGACGACCGTCGCATTGCCTGTCAAGGTCAACGACGCGCCGCCGAGATACTCCGAGGTACCGCTGTTGAGCTGCCAGTAGGCGGCGCGGCGGGCCAGAACGGTCGCGAGGAATCCCGTCTCGTCGGGAGCGACGAACCGATCGAAGACCCGGACGTCGGCGAGCGCGCCGTCGAGATAACGGCCACGAAGGCCAGCATCATAGGAGCGTCCTATCTGGATCGCGTTGGTGGCACGCCAGGAACTCTTCCGTTCGCCTTGACCGACCAGCTGACCGTTGACGTACAGGTACATCTTCCTGTCGTGATTGTCGTAGACGCCGGCGACGTGAACCCATTCGCCACGGTTCGCCTCGTTGACCACTCCGCCGGTAACTCGCCAGTGATTGAAGGCTTCGACGTTGGTGTCAGGGATCTGCAGCATCCACGCACCGGTGGTCGCGCTCGTCGAGCGGTATCCGAGAATGAACCCGGCCTCTCCGCTTCCGTCGACGGAAACGATCGTCTGATCCCGGTTAAGCGCGTCCACTCTGACCCACGCCGAGGCCGCGAACGCCTCGTCGGTGCGAACGATGCCGCGAACGTTCGTCGAGATGTAGGCGCTCGAGGTGCCGTTGAAGTCGGCGGCGGTCAGGGCACCGGGGCCGCGAATACCAAAGGTGACGCCGGGACCGGCGGTACCTGGATTCTCACCGCCGTCCTCGACGACGGTCGTCGAACCGACCGGGTCGCTGAGGGCGAAGGAGGAAATCGCGTCGGGAACCGAGACCTTGAACGAGTAGACGCCGGTCGAACTGTTGCCAGCCGCGTCAGCGGCCACTACGGTCATGAGATGACGGCCGGGAAGCTCGGGACGGAAGACGGCGTTCGCTGGCCCACCTGGAGTCGACGGCTCGATCGTCACAGGACCGGATTCATCCTTGTTGAAGTCGACGGTGTAGGACGCGATGTCGTCGTCGCCGGTGTCGATCGACAGCGTGCCGTCTTCGCCGACCGCCGGGGTGACGACGTCGCCATCGGGAAAGTCGGTACTGGTCACGACGGGAGGCAAGGGTTTCGTCGGATCGATGATGAACCGACAGCGGCTCGCGTCACCCGACCACGACCAGGCACTGTACGACTCACCGTCGTAGGCCCGCATGATCCAACCGATGGGGGCGTTCGTCGGCAGCGTCGGAAGCCCGGATTCCAGAGCCAGGTCCATACTGAACTGACTCCCGGACGCCTTCGCCGGGGACAACGGTGACGTCCATTCCTGTCCGGTACCCCAGAGCAGTTTGAACTGCGCCTGAAGTTGCTCGGACACACGGCCTCCGTCGCCACTCCAATCGTTGATGAGCCCGTGGTCGGCGTCCCTCAACGTTCCGAACAATGTGGGCGGCGTGCGAGTGTAAGTATCGGACCCCAACTCGTAGGTGCACGCTTTGCCCGGATTCATTCCCATCTCGGCGGTGTCGGGCTGCGCTGGCGGCGTGTTGTAGTGGACGCGCAGGATGCCGTTCTCGCACATCCGCATCCAGTTGGCTGAGTCGTTCTCCACAGTGTTGCGGAGACCGAAGGTCAACGCACTGGTACCGGCGCTGGCCGCCTGCTCCATCTCCGGCTTCACATCGAACTCCATCGCGGTGGAGGAGTCGTTGGAGCGACATTCGTCTGATGGAACGCTGGGAGCGGTCCTGGTGTCGATCTTGTTGCCCGCCCACTCGTCAGCCTTCGAGTTCCACGTCGTACTCGTACTGATGCCCGAGGGCATCTTGTACAGCTCCACCTGATGAGAGGCGCTCGAACCCGAGAAGTGTTCGACCGTGACGGCGAACTGCGCCGAGATGATGTCCTTCCCCTTGTAGGCGCTCGTCGGGACTTTGTAGAGCAGACGTTTGATCAGCGACGCCGCACAGCCGTTGAGACCGGGGCAGTATCCGAGGCCCTCGTGAACCGTCCCGGGAAACTTGTAGTACGACTGGCTCGGGTATCCGGAATCGATCATCGCCCAACTCGAACGCCAATCGTCTCGGTACACCGGGTCGATCGCGACCGGAAACTGAGTGTCGGGGCTCTCCAACAGATCCCGGTCAGGAATGATAGTCACCGACCCACTGTCCACTTCGGTGCCAACTGGAGCCTGTGTGGACGATGCGTCCCACATCGTCGGAGCGGCGCTGTTCAGGATCAACCCGCCGGAGGCGGTGTCCGTCAGTTGCAGCCCACCGTCAGCGGCACCCGTCACCGTCACACCGTCGGTCGCGATCGGCATGTGGATCGCCACAAGGTCGGGGTTCGCCGCCGCCACTGCGGTCTTCACTATCAAGGTGTGCGTGAAACCATCCGGCAGAGCCGTCACGTGAAGGTCGACATCGGGCATCACGTCGAGGTAGACCGCGGTGTCGCCGTCGATCGACGGTGAGGGAAGAGTCGTCGGCCAATCGAATTCGACATTCCTACCGTTTTCGCTGACCTTCACCAGATCCGTATCTCCACCTCCGGAGAAGACCAGGTCGAGTGTGGTCGAAGCCGGACTGACCGTACCGTCCGCGTTGAGGTGGAGCGTGGTGTCGATGCCGACCCACTCGCCATTCGTGATGGTTCGAACTGGAGCGACATGCTCATTGGCGGTGAATGTCCCATCAGGATTGGCGAACACGTCACGCGTTTCGCCGCGAAGTGCCAGGATCTCGACCGGGTCACCCGTCTCTTGAGCCAGTGCCACGGCCTCCGTCTCAGTCTCCGCTGTGAGATCCGTTGGCGCTGGATCCGCCGACGCCGGTGAGACGTCGACGATGGCGCCCACCAACAGGCCCGACGCGACCATCGCCAGTGCCGTCATCCCGGTCACCGCAGTCCTCGACGTGTTCACCGTGCTCCTCTTCCCATTGCCGATCGTCCACATGTCATTCGCATCCGTCGCCGTCATGCCAGTGCCGCTCCGAATAGACCCACCCCGTCGGACGGAAGACCGTTCTGGCCCGGCCGGTACGCGACCACGGGGAGAGTCGCTCCGAACAGGAGGTTGTTCCACGGAACTCCGTATACCGCCGGGTCGGCGCTTCGAGGGTCGGCGATGTAGAGCAGATCGGGGGTGGCGTGAACGAACTGCCCGAGCCGTCGGTCCGACACCTCGACGAATCCAGCTCCGGCCAGATAGGACGCTGAGACCGTGACATCGTGATCGCCGGGAGCACCGATCGCGGAGAACACCTGGATTCCCCCGGCATCGATGAAGGCGCCGACATCCTCTCCGGGACTCCCCGCGACGAACAGGAGGTCGTCCCAGGTCACCAGGTTCACGGGATCGCGGTTGACGGCCGACACGCTCCACCCGAACAGGTCTTCGACCTCGGAACCGCCATCGACTCCCGGGGAGTCCTGGTTGACCGAATCGAGTTCGGTCACGGTTCCCGTGGGAGACACCGTGACCAGCCTGCCCACATCGGGAACCGTGCCGTCCGATGAATCCTCGCCTGGAACGCCGACGATGAGCAGTGACTGCGGAACTCCAGCGGTATCGAGATAGTCGACCATGGCCAAGGTACGGCCGTACCAGTCGTCAGCGCCCGGCACGCCGGTGTCGCCCGGAGCCGTCTGATCGATGCCACCAACGGCGACTTGGGCGCCCGCCGAGATGGTGTGCTCGAGAACCGCCACCGTTCCGGAGTACGGTTCGCCGCCGACGTCCTCACCATGACCGCCGACCGCGATATGCCGCCCCGCTGCGGCCACCGAGTATCCGAACAAGTCTCCCGCCTCGGCGATACCGAACACGCCCGAAGAGTCTTGATGAGTCACCGTCCTCTGAGAACCACGGGCGTACGCGACGGCACCCGCCTGTTCCAAGACCGATCCGTCCGGCTTCACCAACTCACGACCGGGGATTCCGAAGACCACGTACGGCTCGCCCGAGGCAGTCTTTCCGGCTGCTAGCGAATATCCGAACTGGTCATTCGTCGGATCCGTGGCGGTGAACGGAGCCGTGTTCGCGTAGAAGTTCAGCGTTCCCGCCGCTCCGAGCCCAGTGGGCGATCCGAAGACGATCGACGCCATGCCCGCGCGGTTCGCAGCGTCCAACGACTCGAACGGCGAGGAGATCACGAGATCCGAACAGCCATCGCCGTTCCAGTCGGTGGAGGCCAACGCATAGCCGAACTGGTCACCGACCTCGGCCGCATAGCCTGGGAAGAAGGGATCGGACTGCGTCATCGTCTGCGTCGCACCGTCGCCGTACACGATGTGGACGCGACCGGCGCTCGCACGATCGTTCACAGTGGCCCGGGGATCACTAATGGCGAGGTCGCGGACCCCGTCACCGTCGAAATCGTTGGCGACGCCGGAAGTACACGAATCCTCCGCCGAGGCCGGAGCGGCCGGCGCCACGACGATGACCGTCGCCAAGGACGCGGCGAGCAACGCCACACGCACATGGGCATTGCGGATAGAAACACGGCGCATGAGCAGGCAGACCTTCTTGGGCGACTAATCGATGGGCATATCGAAGTACATGAACCTCCACTTGAGGCCGCTGCAACCATAAGCAAACGCTCCGCGAACGGCAAGATCAATCTCGACCAAGGCCACTACCAGCCTGTTTCAGAGTATTCACGGAGAGAAATCACAGGTAAACGGACTGACGTCACACCCGGACGGATTATGGATCTCCTGTGACATATGTCATCGTGGCGCAAATGGGCACCGGTCGTCTGGATACTAATCGACAGTCGACAGAGCAATACGGACATATCGAGTCGCGTCCGGCCCGGCCACCCAGAGATCGACGGTCGTCGTGCCCGGCCGCGATCGACCACAGTGAACCGCGTTGACGAAACGCGGTGGGGCGGAAGTCAGGCGTCGGAAGCCGTCAGACCGCACGGACCGGTGCCACGATAGAGGCGACCAGGTGCGGAAAGATATGGAGATCCTCGCCAATGATCGGTGCCGAATCGGGCAGCAACAGGAGGTCGTCGATGATGAGATGGAACCCATCTCCGCGAACCAATGGAACGTGTCCACCATGGTCCATGGTGTGGGGGTTCCAGAGTCCGAATGAGACCTATGGTGCATCAACCACCCGAGGACAAGACGGTTCGGAACCTACATCTTGAGTCCTCATTAGACTTGATGGTTTCCCAGATCATGGCCAACGGGTTTCAGGCTCCATCGCCACTATGTGGAGGTTTCGAGACGGCTGTCGGGGGTCTTTCGCGCCTGTTTTCAGTCGTCGACCGCTTGGTGGACGGCGGTCCAGAAGTCGTGCCACATCGGCAGTTGCTGGTTCCCCGCATGCGCGCGCTGCAGGATGAAGATCGTGGTCAGGTCCCGGGCGGGATCGTTGTACCAGGCGGTGCCGTAGAAGCCGGGCCATCCGTAGCTTCCCACCGAGTGACCGAGGTCGGCGTGGCCGGTGATGACCGACATGCCGAAACCCCAGCCCATCGTGTCGAAGTACCCCGGCCAGAACCCGGAGACCGCTTTCTGCGCGGGGGTCAGTTGGTCTGTGGTCATCGCATCCACCGACGACCGAGACAGCACCCGCTCGCCCCGGTGAGTGCCGCCCGCGAACAGGGCCGAGGCGAAAGCGAGCCAGTCGTGGGCGGTCGAGACGAGTCCACCGCCACCGCTCGCGAACGCCGGCGGCCGACTCCATCGCCCGTTGGGGCCGTCCTCGACGACCGCCTCACCGGTGGCGGAACTGTCGCGCGCGTACGCCGTCGCCAATCGACCGAGGTTCTCGCCGTCCACGCTGAAGCCGGTGTCGCTCATCCCGAGTGGCCCGCAGATCCGCTCGCGCAGGGCGTCCCCGAAGGACATGCCCGTGGCCCGGGAGATGAACACGCCCGTCACGTTGCCGGCCGTGTCGTACATCCAACGCTCACCCGGCTGATGGACCAGCGGAAGCGCACCGAGTTGGCGGATCCATTCGTCCGGCGACGGTGCATCGAGGCCGTTCAGCGCGTTCGCGATCGGAACCGTTGCCGGATCGGCGACAACCATGCCGGTGCCGAGGGTGTAGGTCAGGAGGTCCCGCAGCGTTATCGGGCGTTCCGCCGCGACGGTGTCTTCCAGTGGCCCATTGGGATCGGCGAGGACGGTCATGTTCGCCAGTTCCGGGAGGAGGTCGTCGACCGGGTCGTCGAGGCCGACGATGCGATCGTCGACGAGTGTCATCGCGCACGCGGCGACGATCGGCTTCGACATCGAACCCAACCGACAGATGGTGTCGCCCGCCATCGGTGTCGTCGAGCCCGCGCCCTCGAACGCGAGATTGCCCGCCGCTTCGATGTGCACTTCGCCGTTCCGAGCGAAGACGGCCAAGGCGCCCGGGACGAAGCCGGAGTCGACATGACGCTCGAGCAACTGCCGGACCCGAGCCAGCCCTGTCGACGAAAAGCCACCAGCAGTCATCCGTCTCCTCCTTCACGCCGTCCGTTCGCAAGTCCCATACCGTTCGACTACCTCACGTTTCACGAGGACGTCGAGGAGCAGACCCCATCCAAGCAGTACCGCTCGACGGCAGAACCAAGGCCCGCGAACATCCACAATGCTTACCAGATCCTTGGGCCGGCTCGATCCGCAGATCCCCTCCGGACTGGACGATGGGCTGCGAGTCCGACGAACCCTCTGGGCCCGACCGCCGGACCGCACAGAATCGGTTGGGCCCATGAGAAACCTCGACGGCCATTGTGATGACAACTCGGGAAACGGGGTCCGGATAGATGGACTATCACGGGAGAGTGGACTATATTTGTATACGCAACCGTTTGCGTATACAAACAGGAGCCGTCATGTCCCAGGTACTCATCATTGGAGCCGGACCGACCGGCCTGAGCCTCGCCTGCGGTCTGGCCCGCTACGGGCTGGACGTACGGGTCGTCGACCGCGCGACCGGCCCGGCCCAGACCTCGCGGGCCAACATCCTGCACGCCGGTGGGGCCGCGGCGCTGCGACGATTGGGAGCCCTCGGTGATCTGCCGCAACAGGCCCTGGAACCGCTCGGCCTCACCATGTACGTCGACAACCGTCCCATTAGCACGATGCGGTTCACCGACCTGGCCGGCGAGCCCGTCCAGGCGTTGTTCGTCTCGCAGGCCCAGATCGAGCGGCGGCTCCGGGACAGGTTCGCCGAGCTGGGCGGCCACATCGAATGGTCCACCCAGCTGACCGGCCTGACCGATACCGGCGACGGCGTCGTCGCCGATCTGGACGGCCGGACCGTCACCGCGGACTACGTCGTCGGCTGCGACGGGGCGCACAGCACCGTCCGAGGACTGGCGGGAATCGGCTTCCCCGGCGTGCCCGTCGCCGAACGATTCCTGCTCGCCGACGTCCACTTGGACTGGGAGCGCGACCGCACCGGATCGGCGGGCTGGTTCCATCGTGACGGCATGTTGCTGGCCATCCCGATGCGTTCGCAAGCCGATGACCTGTGGCGCTTGATGGGTGACGTCCCGGACGACGGGGAACGGTTGTCCTCGAACGACGTCCTCGACCGGATCCGCCGGATGCTGGCCGAACGCACCGGTGAGTCCGGAGCCCGCATCCGTTCCGCCGCATGGACCTCGGTGTTCAGGATTCACCGTCGGCTCGCCGACACCTACCGGCGCGGCCGGGTACTGCTGGCCGGCGACGCCGCCCACATCCACAGTCCGATCGGCGGGCAGGGCATCACCACCGGCATCGGCGACGCGGAGAACCTGGCCTGGAAACTGGGGCTCGTCCTGGACGGCCGGGCCGATCCGGCACTGCTGGACACCTATCCGGAGGAGCGCCGTCCGATAGCCACCGAGGTGCTCGACCGCACCACCGGCAATACCCGGCTGCTGTTGGGAGAGGGCGCCGTCGGTCGGTTCGTCCGGGACCGGCTGGTGGTCCCGATGCTTCGGCTGCCGGCCATCCAGCACGCGGCCACCCGGCGGGCTTCCCAGCTGTGGATCAGCTACCGAAGCGGGCCTCTGGGTGGGGGTTCGGGCCGTCTCCGTTCGGGCGACCGTGTCACCGACCGGGACTGCCGAACGGAAGCGGGCGAACGGATCCGGCTGCATGACGCGCTCGACGGCGGCTGGGTGTTGCTGGCCGACACCGAGGTCCTGCGCGATGTTGCCGCCGAGTCCATCGGGGACCGAGTCCGGTGGTTGCGCCTCGACGCTGAGGGAAAGGGCCCCGCGCTCCTGGTGCGGCCGGACGGATACCTCGCCTGGCGTGGTGAAGACCCGAGCGGGCTGCGATCCTGGCTGACCCGTATCACCGAACGGGGATAGGGTCTCGGGATGACCACCTCCACTGTGCGGCGAGGCGGCCCGGGGCGCCCCAGAGACCCGGCCCC
>NZ_CBCRZX010000011.1:0-66371 GCF_965137155.1 Stackebrandtia soli | reverse complement strand
CCGACGCGGCGATCCTGTCGGCGGCGGTGGAACTGCTCATCGAACGCGGCGTCGAGGGCGCGGGTATGGAACAGATCGCCAAACGCGCTGGGGTCGCCAAGGTGACCGTGTACCGGCGTTGGAGTTCCAAAATAGACCTTCTGGTCCAGGCGGTGGAGTCGCTACGGGAGGAACCGCCTCGGCTCCCCGACACCGATCCCGCCGACCTGCCCTCAGCGGTGGCCGCGCTGCTGCCGACCTGGAGCGAGCAACTGGCCGATCGGCGATTCCAGACCTTGAGCGCGCGGGTACTGGGGGCCGGGCCCGACCATCCCGAACTGTTGTCTGCCTATCTCGAGCACCTGGTACGGCCGCGCCGGGATCGCGCCGAGGAGATCCTGACCCAGGCGCGCGAGGTCGGCGCGCTGCCTGCGGAGGCCGACATCCCGGTCTTGGTCGACATGATGACCAGCGCGGTGATCCAACGATTGCTGCTGTCGACCGTTCCGGTGTCAGCGGTCGAGGTCGCCGACTATCTGCGTGCGCTGTTGCGTCAGGTGGGTTTCCGGTTCCCCTCCGGTTGAGCGGCGCCTCGATGGGTCGGCGGCGACGTCGAACCGTCAACCGTCCATGATGCTCAATTGAGACGGCGCGACCCGGACGACGGCCGCCCCGTCGGCGAACAGGTGCACCCCAACGGCAACGTGATCGCCGAGGAACATCCTCCACGATCGATGCGCCATCCACACTGATCCGATGCGTCACGCTGCTCGAGGTAGGGCTTGCGCGGTGGCACAGCGACGGGGCCCTTCGGGGTGACCACATCTCGACTGAACGATGCCCCCACCCGTAGAGCACCACACTAGACAATCGAGTGTGTCCGTTTGGGTCGGAGCGGTCGCTCGCCCAGTCCCGTCGACCGCGGCCGGGCGCAGCAAGCGAGTCACGTCCCGTTCGCCGTTGGCGATGACCCGAGATCGGGCCTTCCGTACGTCGATCAAAGAGGTGACGGGACGCATGGGATCTCCTTCATAGTGTGCTTCCGCTTCGCGGCTCCTAATACAGAGAGTCCCGAAGACGACCTTCCTGACGCGGAAACCGCCAACCTCACCCGAACGAGTGCCCATAGCCGTCGGTTCTCGTGCGTGTTCTAGCTCGGCCGGGTGACGTCATCCCCCACAGTGGTGAGGCCCGCAGTGCTCTGGTGGCGCGATTCTTGTGAGGACCCGCCGAACGGAGGGACGCTACGCAGACCTCCGTTGGCATCTCCAGGGTCCGCTCAGTACTCCACAGACTGTCCATTCCAGACGAAGAGGAGAACGACGTTGAAGCGATTCACGCGTATGTCGGCAACCGCCGCCACGATCGCCGTGATGGCGATTTCGGGACTGGCGATGACCGGCTCCGTCGCCACCGCCGGCGAGGTGGGTGCACTCGGCTGCACCGCCACCGGCGCGGACAAGGACGCCACCGCCTATAACAAGGCGTTCACCACGACCGTGAACATCCGCAGCGGCCGCAGCACCAACTGCGTCAGTCTCGGTGTCGGCTACACGAGCCACACCGTCGATATTCACTGCACCTCGACCTACAACGGCGAGGACTGGACCTACCTGCGCAACGTCAACACCGGAGTCAAGGGCTGGGTCAAGACCTCCCTGCTGGATTGGCCGAACCACCGTCTCGTCATGTGCTGATCCCAATCGCACTTCGGCCCGGTCACCGCCGTCTGCGGGGCCGGGCCGCACCCGTCACAAGACGCAAAGAAGTACTCCCCCAGGTGCCCTTCCCCAAGGCGACCTAAAAGAACAGTCCGCATAAGTTTTAGCCGGCCGGGTGCCTGAAACTGTTACGACCCAGCACATTCCGGCCATGATACGGACGACGTCAGCGAGAGTCAGGTGGATCCTCCGTCCACTCCCGCGAGGCAGTCAGCGACGCCGACGATTGCGCCGTCTCTTCGCCAACAGGCCAAGTCCCACCGCAGCGGCGCTGATTCCGGTGGCCACCCAGGCTGTTCGCGGAACCCGTTTCACTGCTCGAACTCCAACCGCGGACACTTCGGTCACCCTGATCCGCGCGACGTGGGCACTCCTGACTGCCGTTGTCTTCGCCTCGGAGGCCAAGCGCACCGCCGAATCACCGGCGGCCCGTAGCTTGACCGCGAGCGGGTGGGCGGGCTCGGACTCTTCGGACGGCAGGTCGAGCTCTTCACTCACCGCCGATGTGGAGGTTTCCTCCGCCTCGGTCGACGTGGGATCCGGTGTCGATGAGGACGTGGCATTTATATCGGATGTCATCCCAGGCACTCCTCTGTGTTGGCGACTGTTTCACCTGTCGTAAAAGCGTCGCGTGAAGTTCGGCGATACTATCCGCGCACTTCCCGTAGACACAACTTAATGATCGGTCAAATGCGGACATGCCATCAGTCGCATAACTGCGAAACAGGGCCGTCGATGACGATTCGATCGTCGCTAGCGCGGTCCTACCGGGTTCGGGCTCGCACCATTCCGATCACCGCATGGACCCCCGACGACCAGTGCCTATGTGACCCTCACTGGCCCGATCCCGAAGATCCGACAAGTGAGCCATAAAGGATACTCAACGATTTCCGTCCAATGTTCGCAGCCATTCTGCGGCAACCTCCACAGCGATGGCGCTCTCACTCATTTGAGTGACGACCGCAGCTAACTCAGGAGGGCGAAACCTTGTGAAGACTGGCGCCACGATCTCACCGGCACCGAGTCAGGACGTCACACACAACATGCGAACAACGCGTTGCCCCCAGGGACCAGCGCCGCCGAACGAGCTGCGTAGGAAGCCGATGTCCGCCGTGTTCTTCGACGATGCGGGCACGGAGGGTGTTGTTCAGATCGAGTTGAGGATGTCCTTGACGAGGCTCGGGTCATCGTCGTATCCGCACAGCGCCATGACGATGCGGAGCCCGTCATCGCGGGTGAGCTCGCCACTCTCAGTGAGGCTGTTGACGACGGCGAGAGCCTCGACCACCAGCGGCGTCATCTGATCTCTGTCACGAGAGTCGCCCAGATCGCTGGCGATGCTGAGGATCACGCTCCGAGTCGACGCGTTAAGCACCATGGGCGGCCCCCGCAACGAGGAGACGCTTAGAGAATCCGATGCCGGCGGATTTCCTGCTCATACCAAAACCAACGACCCAGACAACGCAGAGTCACGTTCCGATGGCTCCGAGTCGGGAACTCCTTCCGGCGTGCACCAACCGCACGCTGCCGTCCTTCGACTCGACAGGCTCGCACCTCGAACTGAACACAATCTGACATAGACAATCCAAATTAGACTGTTGCCCTGTCGCTCACGTCGTCGCCGAGAGCACGTGAGGACATCATCCCGACGATGACCAGGTTGAGGCGGTGGACCCATACGGAGAGCTGGTGGCGGAGGATGCCGCGTTCGAGGAACCGTTTGACTGCGGTGAGCAGACGGGACCGGTCGACGAGCCAGCCGCTGAGGAAGAACACCGCGACGTCTTGGTGGCGCTCGGCGAGGCCGGTTTCGTTGGGGGTGAGAGTGTAGTGAGCGTCGTCGCCGAACAGTTCCAGGTCACGTCCGACCAGCGGGTCGACGGCGCCGCCGGTGGTGGCGACGAGTCGGTCATAGAGGTCGAGCAAGGCGGTGTCCCGAGCGGGAAACGCGAATCGTCCCCCGTCCGTCGCTTGTGCGATCCGGGTGACCAGCGAATCGGCGCAGAACCGGGACCAGACTCGATCGAAGTCCTCGGCGAGCGACAGGACCCGCTCCCTGACCGAACGAGACAGTGGCTGCTCCGTGTCGATCTGCCAAGCGGTGCCGATGGCCGAGAACTGGTACACGGCCCCAGACGCCGACGCGTTGTCGGACGGCGCGACCAGAGTCGTCGGCATACGCGCCTGTCCCGGGTTCACGACTCGGGGATGTCGCGGTGGAAGGCTTTCAAGGTGACTGACGCCGGATCGGGGCCGCCGCGCACCCCGGTGTCGAGGGCGTCGATCCTGGCCAGCTGGTCGTCTGACAGCTCGAAGTCGAACACGTCGAAGTTGGAGGCGATCCGTTCCGGCTTGACCGACTTCGGGATCGCGGAGCGGCCTTCCTGAAGATGCCAACGCAACATGACCTGCGCGGGGGTCTTTCCGTGCGCTTCGGCGATCCTCCCGATCACGGGGTCGTTGAATGTGGAGGCACTGCTTTCGCCACGGTAGGCCGTGATTCCGCCCATCGGTGACCACGCCTGGGTCAGGATGCCGTGCTCGGCATTGGCTCGCCGGGCATCGGACTGGGTGAAGTACGGGTGCACCTCTATCTGATTCACCGCCGGCACCACGCCGGTCTGTTCCAGGAGGCGTTCCAACACATCGGGCATGACGTTGCTGACACCGATCGCGCGCACCCGACCGTCGCCCAGCAGGGTCTCCAGAGCCTTGTACGCGTCGACGGTCTTGTCGAAGTCGCTGGGCAGCGGCTGATGCAGCAGGAGCAGGTCGATCTGGTCGACGCCGAGCTTGCCCGCGCTCTTGTCGAAGGAGTGCAGGGTCTGGTCGTAGCCGTAGTCGCTGATCCAGATCTTCGTCTCCACGAACACCTCGGAACGGTCGATTCCGGAGCGGCGAATGCCCTCGCCCACCTCACGCTCGTTGAAGTCGGAGGCGGCGGTGTCGATGAGCCGATACCCGACTCGCAGTGCCTCCGCCACGCAGGCGGCAGTTGTCGCCGGAGGGGTCTGGAAGACGCCGAAGCCCAACGCGGGCATCACGACGCCGTTGTTCAACGTCAGGTTCATGGTCATGCGTTCCACGTTAGGTGCTCTACCGACGTCGAGGGAGTAACTGGCAGTACACCCTTCGACCGATGAGGCCTCGCGTCTGGTGGGGCCCTGTTTCGGGCCGTCAGCGATCAGACGCTGGGTATTCGCTGGACTGCCGGACAGCCCTGAGGGTGCGCAGAAAGTCGGCTACCTCGGCTCGGTGATCCATCTGTCAACGCTAACGCCGGAACCGGCGGGAAAGGGGGCACTGTCATTCATGGAGCCTCCTCTACTTCGGGGAAATCCGATCGTCGCGTTCGATCACATAGCGGTGAAGCACTATAGATATATCGATGTTAAGTCCACGTAAAGCCCCGCCGACAATCCATAACCCGGGCAGATGATTGAGGAACTGCCCGCTGGAGAACCATCGCCACTCGCCGCCATCGAACGGAACTCGTCCGCGAAATCCGATGTCACGTCTCCCGAAATTGGAAAACGCTCTCTGTCGAGTAATGATCGACGTTCATCCGCGAATGACTTCGAGACCGTGCGCATGGCGCGGTAGACCTCGCTAATCACAAGGTCGCAGGAGCCTGGTTGCCCGTCGCAACTATTCCAGCCGTGGAACGTCAACCGGGAACCTGCCGGATCCCGCGATGTTGCCATTCACGTATTCCGATCTTTGAAATGATCTGGTAGTTTGCCGAACGGCAGTCGTTTACGTGTGGCGAGTACACATACACGACAGGCAATCAATCGGCTCAGGCCCATGAGTCGTGGTTTCCGGCATTCCACCATCTCCTGGAGGAAATTCACCATGTCATTCGTTAGCGGCAGAAACCGACTACGCGTGCTCGTAGTCGCGTCGGCGGCCGTCGTCGGCCTTGGTCTCGGCGTACCTGCGGCGATGGCCGACCCCACCCCGTCGAACTCCGCGTCGAGTCACTCCGCCAACGCGGAGTTCTTCGACATCCAATGTGCGGTCCCACCCAACCACGACCCCGCCGTCACCCGCCAGCTCTACGCCATCGGAGAAAGCCGCGGCATCAACGACAAGGTCATGCTGGCAATGTTCGAAACCGGCTGGGTCGAGTCACACATGCAGAACCTCAACTGCGGTGACCGCGACTCCCTCGGCGTGTTCCAACAACGTCCCAGCCAAGGCTGGTGCGACCCCGCATCCCTCTGCCTCGATGTCGCCCACGCCACCAACAAGTTCCTCGACCGAGCGATCCCCAACGACCGGAACAACCCCCACTACACACCCGGCCAACTCGCGCAAAGCGTCCAAATCTCCGCCTTCCCCGACCGCTACGACGCCGCCGAAGCCAAAGCCCGCGAAATGATCGCCGAAGCCGGCGGTGGCACGCTCCCTCCGTCGACCCCGGTGTACGAGACGGCGAGTGGCAACGGTTGGCAGCCGATGCTGGTGGGCTTTGACGGTCAACCGCTCTACGCCGGCACAATGAGTGCGGTGGTTCGTGCCGACGGTACGAAGATCATCTACAGTGTCCGCGACGGGCGGCTCTACGAGGCGGCCAGCAACACCGGATGGCGCAACCTCCAGGTTCCCAACCACGACCAGGTCTCCGCCGTGTCAGCAGTCGCGCACGGCGACGGAATCGTCGTCTACACCGTCCGCGGCGGAGCCGTGTACGAAGCCGGTAGCGGTACCTGGCAACCGATGCTCGTCGGCCACAACGGCCAACCGCTCTACGCCAGTACCATCAGCGCCGTCGTCCGCGCCGACGGAACGAAGATCATCTACAGCGTCCGCGACGGGCGACTCCATGAGGCGGCCAGCAACACCGGATGGCGCAACCTCCAGGTCCCCAACCACGACCAGGTCTCCGCCGTATCAGCAGTCGCGCACGGCGACGGAATCGTCGTCTACACCGTCCGCGGCGGCGCCGTGTACGAAGCGGGAAACCACAACTGGCAACCGATGCTCGTCGGCCACAACGGCCAACCGCTCTACGCCAGTACCATCAGCGCCGTGGTTCGTGCCGACGGAACCAAGATCATCTACACAGTCCGAGACGGCCGCGTCTACGAAGCCGCCAGCAACACCGGATGGGTCAACCTCCAAGTCCCCAACCTCAATGGAGTGACCACCGTCGCCGCGATCCAGACCGGCGGCACCGTCCTCTACACCCGCTGACCAGCGCGAGGCGCGGGATGCATTCCGTGCCCGCCGAGAGTCGCTTGGAAAGTGACACCAACCAAGACACTGTCGACACAGTTAACGCGGACGGCTTCGGCTCCGATCCGGAAGCCGCCGTCAAGCCGCTGGTTGGCATCGCTTGCCCCGAATCAGTCAGTGGACTGGTCCAGGCAGTGGCGTCGACCGACCCGCCGAGCAGTCCTCAATCGACTAATTCTCATCCCCCTACACCCCTTGGAGTTTGTCAATGGTTCAGGAAATCAGCAGACGAAGCCTTCTACGTGCCACCGCGACGATCGGTGTCCTCGGCGCCGGTGTCGGTATCGGCACGGCGTCCACAGCGCATGCCGCGACCGGGTTCTACAACCCGTTCACCGGGTACCCCATAAGTGATGGTTGGGCCGAACACATCGCTCGTGGGTCGCTCGGCGGCATCGACTACGCGATGCCCGTCGGGACGCGGCTGCCCGCCGCGGGTGGCGGTGTCGTCACCAACACCCCCTATAACGGGACCGGCGGCCACACCGTCACCATCCGCCACGACAACGGGTACCGCACCCAGTACATGCACCTGTCACAGTTCCTCCTCGGCGACGGCACCCGCGTCGGGATGGGCGACGTCGTAGGTCTGTCCGGCGGCGCCGCGGGAGCACCCGGGTCCGGCTCGTCCACCGGGCCCCACCTCCACTGGCACATGATCGACCCGAACGGGGCGCGCATCAACCCGCTGGCCTTCCTGGAATCCGACATACCGGGCGTGCCGGTGGTCGCGCCCGTGTACGAAACCGGAAACCACAACTGGCAACCGATGCTGGTCGGCCACAATGGTCAAGCGCTCTACGCCAGTACCATCAGCGCCGTCGTCCGCGCCGACGGAACGAAGATCATCTACAGCGTCCGCGACGGGCGACTCTACGAGGCGGCCAGCAACACCGGATGGCGCAACCTCCAGGTCCCCAACCACGACCAGGTCTCCGCCGTATCAGCAGTCGCCCAGGGCGACGGAATCGTCGTCTACACCGTCCGCGGCGGCGCCGTGTACGAAGCGGGAAACCACAACTGGCAACCGATGCTCGTCGGCCACAACGGCCAACCGCTCTACGCCACGACTATCAGCGCCGTGGTTCGTGCCGACGGTACGAATATCATCTACAGCGTCCGAGATGGTCGGCTCCATGAGGCCGCGAGCAACGCCGGATGGCGCAACCTCGCCGTCCCCAACCACGACCAGGTCTCGGCCGTATCAGCAGTCGCCCAGGGCGACGGAATCATCGTCTACACGGTGCGCGGCGGCGCCGTGTACGAAGCGGGAAACCACAACTGGCAACCGATGCTGGTGGGATATGACGGCCAGCCCCTCTATGCGAGCACTCTGAATACCATCGTCCGTGCGGACGGTACGAAGATCATCTACAGCGTCCGCGACGGCCGCGTCTACGAAGCCGCCAGCAACACCGGATGGCGCAATCTTCAAGTCCCTAACCTCAATGGAGTGACCACCGTCGCCGCGATCCAGACCGGCGGCACCGTCCTCTACACCTGCTGACGAACACGGGGCACGAGAACCCTCTCGTGCCCCTGACCCGACTCTCGCTGAACGCAACGAGACGCGACGGTGTTCCGGCAGCTCGCATGTTCCGCACACGCGCTTTCGCCTATGTCATCGACGCTTCGCGAGAGGGGCAGGAGTTCGGCAGGTCTGGACAGGACCGTCGGTGCGTCGACCACCGAGTCCGATGATGTTGGGGCCACTGCCGGATGGTCAGATCCATAGTGGATGAGATCATCTACAGTGTGGACTGTACGAAAGCTCCTGGTACAACCCGCGCAGCGGGACCGGTTCGAAGACACCGACCCTCCGAGCCTGTTCACTGGGCGCCATAGCGTGCGACGATCGTCCGCACCGCCTCTTCGACCGCTCGGCGCGCTTCCTCTTCATCGATCGACCAGTTGGCGTGGACCAGCCGGGGCCAGAAGATCGCGGTGGCGATCATTCCGAGAAACTGCGCGGTGGCGATCTCGAAGGAATCCACCTTCACAGATCCTGCGGCATGCTCGGCCCGGAGGTAGCGACCGAGGGCATCGAGGGCGGGGAGCGTCCCGAAGTCGAAGGTTCGCTCGCGCAGCTCGGGGAAGCGGGGGGCCTCGGCGATCACGAGTCGGATCAGATCGGCCGTCGAAGGATGGGTCAGCAACTCGGCGTACTCCCGGCCCAAGGCCAAGAGTCCGGCGTGGAGGTTGCCGGGAGGAGGAACGGTTACGGCCCTACCCGGCACCTGGCCCACGGCGAGAACGCTCGCCTCGAACAGTGAGGCCTTCGTCGGGAACTGCTTGAACAGCGTCGCCTTGGACACTCCCGCGTTCGTGGCGACACGTGCGAGCGACGTCCTGTCGTAACCGCCTTCAAGGAACAAGGCCGTGGCCGCGGCGAGGATCGTCGTGCGATTCTGATCGGCCACTCGCTGGTGGTACTCGGGGAGCTCGCGAGACATGATTCCAGTCTGCCATAGAGGTGAGACGCTTGACTCACAGCTTGCTTACCCTTAGTCTCCATGAGGTGAGTTGATGGACTCACCTCGTAGCGAAGGAGCGACCTCATGCACGACACCACTCCCCAAACGGCCGCCGGCAAGGTGATCTGGCACTTCTCGATGTCGCTGGACGGATTCGTCGCCGGCCCCGGTCACAGCATGGACTGGATGCCCGAGGCGACCAACCGGCCGGGGCTGGTCGAGGAGTACATCGAGACGACCGGGGCGGTCTTGGGCGGCCGCGACGGATGGGATGCGTTCCCGGACCCGGGTGCCGTCTACGGCGGTGCTTGGAGTGGACCGATCTTCGTGCTCACTCACCACCCCGAGGACGCCGAGCCCGCCGAGGGGGTGACGTTCCTCAGCTGCGACGTCGCCGAGGCAGCGCAGATCGCCCGGCGTGCCGCAGGCGGCAAGAACGTCGAGGTCTTGTCCCCCACAATCGGCCGTCAACTCCTCGAACGCGGCCTGCTCGACGAGATCGACCTGCACGTCCTGCCAGTGCTGCTCGGCGAGGGGGTGCGGCTGTACGACAACCCGGGCGGGCCTCCGGTGCCGCTGAAGTTCGTCAATGGCGACCCTGCCGAGGAGATCAACCTCCGCTATCGAGCAAGCGACCGCGCGGACGAGTGAAAGCCCGACCCGCCGATCTCCAACCCTGATATGCGCCGCCGGGCACCCGACCCTGACACAGACGTTTGTCCAGACTGGGCGACACACCTCAGCACGATGGGAAGTCGAGCGCAGCGATGACTTGCCATTGCCGCTCAACAAGCCGATGCTTCGCTGACATCTGATGCAGCACTCCCACATCAGATGTCAGCGGGGATCAGGGCGCTTGCGCCGAGTCAGGCGACCCAAGAAAACTGGAAGCACTGTCCTTTTTCGAATACTCGCTCAACCGTCTGCCTCATCCACATGGGACAAGACCATCGGCGCCGCGTCGCTCGGAACCGTCGCACGCTTAGCGTCAAACGACGCCCGTCATCCGAAATACTCTGCGCCACAACGAAAGCGCGAAGGTCCCCACGGCGATGAACTGCCCGAGTAGGTCGGGGCAGCGCATGCCGGACTCAGCGAATCGGCGTGGTGTTCCTGCGACCTGGCGCATTATCGTGCCCCGATGGAAGAACGATGGACCGTCTTCGTGAACGGGCGAGCCGTCGAACGGGTGGTGGACGTCGTGACGGTGGCCGCGTTCCCGGATCCCGCCTGCACCTGCGGCAGTTCGTGCATGGGCCGGTACCGGTTCTGGTACGAGCACGGCGAATCACTCTTCACCGTCGACGTGGATCGGATCCGCTTGAACTGGGCGATCGACGAACTCATTGATGAGACTCCGACGGGTGGATATGAGACATTGCCGAAGCTGGTCCGGGACTGGAACGAGGACAAGGGATGGTGCGGAATCGACGAGCACTTCGGGTCTGCGGTGACCCCCGATGATCTCGCCGCGTTCGCCGACGCGCTCCGTCCCCACGTCGACGGCGCGTTCGCGTCCGCGCTGCGGGATCTCGCCCGCACGGCCACCGCTTTGCGGGCTCCGATGAAGGCGATGACGGACTGACGGCGCGACGCCAGCGCAGCGCGCGTTCTCGTTGCGGGCACCGACCAACTCTCCCGACGAGAGCGCCGGACGGGCGGCCTTGGATAGGGCAGGCATCCGGGTCATCAAGCCAACGTGGCCTGCCGTAGCGCGCATCGATCTACAGTGTCTCGTCGCTTGCGAGGCCAGGGGTGAACTCCAGAATGGCCTGATGGAGGGCTGCTTCCTCGGACTCGGCGAAAAACCGACACCCGCCCAGCGCGGCCCCGACTGAACCCTTTTGCGCCCCAACGGCTTCACCAGAGGGTGGCCGGTCCCGAGATGACCCAGCCCGCGTCGGTCGGCTTAATCCAGAAGGCCAATGACACCTCGATGATCTTCGCGTGATAGGCGATATGGATGCTGACGTGACTGTCAGTGAGTCCCCAGACAAACTTCCCAAACTCAAGTTCGCGGAGCCAGGGCAGATTCTGCTCCCACTGGTCGTCAGAAAGCTCGCAGCTCGACTCGTCCGCATCGGCGCTCGTTCCGACTGAGCCATTCCACAGCGCCTTGACCACATGCCGGACCGGCATGTGGTCAATGAGCTGTTCGGCTTCAGGGATCTTCGCGGCTTGAAGCAGGCTGAAGTAGCCGCGCAAGACCGCTTCGACGTCATTCTTGGCGGGGTGCTCCGTCCAGATCTTCACCGCGAGATCATACTCACGACCGCCACACATGAAAGTGGACAGATCCGGAGCGGACGGGCACACGGTCGATCGTGCGTTCGCTTGTGCCCGAAGGGAGGTAACCCCCCAAGCGGGCAGGGAGAAAGGGCCATCGCCGACCCGCGAAAAGGTGGTTACGGTCTCGATATGGGACGGATTGTGCGCACCGGAGTCGGTTCCTCGTCCTGGCCGCGTCACTCGCAGGCCGGGAGTCGAACTCCTCCCGTCCGGCCGCGACTTCGTGGACTCCTGGCAACCCGTCGATCGGACCCCACTTGATGCCCTTCGGGAACCGCGTAGACCGCAACACGGGTCGCTATTGGACAGTACTCACTGGAGTCCGCGAGGGGCGAGCGTCGACAGCCGGCAGCCTTCTCCCTTTGACAGCCAACAGAACGTCGAACGCGCGGCGACGCCGGACGCAAGTGGTAAGTGAGGACTGAATGAACGAACAGGTTGCGAACCGCAGGCCGGGAATCGCGCTGCGAGCAATGCTCACCTGGGTGTTTCTACTGGCCGCGTTGACCGTCGGCGGCGCGCTCTGGTTGAACGTAGAGGGCGGTAGCCATCGGGACTTGTCGCCGGCGGTCCTCGTCATCGCTTACGCACCAACGATCGCCGCGCTCGTCGCCGTCAGCTTCGTTCGCGGCGGCGTCCGCGCCCTGCTCGCGCGACTTCTACATTGGAAGGCGGGAGCCCGCTGGTACGCGATCGCGCTCCTCGGTCCGCTACTGCTGGTACTGGCGGCCACCGCTCTGTTCGTCGCGCTCGGCCGGACGGCGCCGACGAACTGGCTCGTCCTACCGTCTCTCGCCATGGTGCCCACGCTCCTCGGACCGGTCATCGCAGGCTGCCTCGGCGAGGAACTCGGCTGGCGCGGCTTCGCGCAACCCCAATTGCAGCGCCGGTTCGCGGCGCTCGTCGCTGCGATCGTCATCGGCGTCATCTGGTCGCTCTGGCACCTCTGGCCGATCCTCACTCCGGTCGGATTCGCGGAGTTGTCGATGGCGGACATCGTGCAGACCTTCGTCCGCCTCGTCTCCACTGCCGTGATCTACGCCTGGCTGTATAACGGCACGGGCGGCGCGCTTCCGGTGGTGCTGGTGGCGCATGCGGCGCACAACGTCGCGATAAACCTCATGCCGACGCAGGTGATCGGCACGGACACCGTTGCCTGGGCCGTCGCGTTCCTCTACGCCGCAGCGGCAGCCGCCGTCGTCCTTCTCACAAGCAGCCGCACACTGACCCGGCAAGCGCCGATCGACGACCCGGTCCGCCCTGGTCGGTCCGAGAGCACCCTCGGGGCCGGCCTCTGATCACCCGGACCCGAGGGACGAAATCCGTCACCCTCTGATCACGACGGTGTGCCATTCCCACTCCCAGGGTGGGTGGCGGCGCGGCCACCTCGGTGACCGTAAGGCTTGGGAGAGCAGGAAACGAAGACTGTCCACGGCCCCTGGGGCGATCTCGATACCGGGATGTATGTTCGCCATCGCCATGATCCCGTTGCTCCGTGGCCGCCCGACAGACCGTTGGTTCTCAGTGGCCGGTCGCCATTGGCCGTTTCGCACGCCGTCATGGCATCGGGCCAGAGCCCGAGAATGACGGTGCCTATCGAAGGCCCGGCACGAGCAGCACCTTGTTGGCGTCGCCGGTGAGAAGCCCGATCGCTTCTTCGGCGGAGTCGAGACTCAGGCGATGCGTCACGAGCCAGTCCAGGTTCAATCGACCTGAGTCGATGAGCAGGAGCAGGTCCTCCCAGGTGTCCCAGAGCCTACGACCGAAAATGCCCCGCCAGGTGATGCCCTTCTTGTTGATGTACGCGGCGACGTCCACTGTCGGCTGAACGCCGGGGTGTCCGATCGTCACCAGCGTCGCTTCCCTGCGCAGTGACTCGAAGAGGCCGGACAGGACGCCGTTGACGCCGGAGACTTCGAACGCCACATCGAAGCCTCCGCGAGCGCCCGTCAGTTCTCTGCACAGTTGCGGAAGTTCGGCCGTGGGTGGGATGGCTCGTGCTCCGAGTTCTTCGGCGAGTTGGCGGCGGAAGGGGTTGGGTTCGACGGCGACGACGTGGGCCGCCCCCATGAGCATCGACAGTTGGATGATGACGAGTCCGATTGGACCGCAACCGTTGACGAGCACGGTGCGGCCAGCGACGGCGTGGCCGGTGCGTTGGATCGCGTGGACGCCGACACCCGCGGATTCGAGCAGGGCACCGGTTTCCAGGGACACGCTGTCGGGGAGGCGTACGCAGATCTCGCGTGGGACGGCGACGGTTTCGGCGAAGACGCCGTCGAAGTGCATTCCGAGGATCTTGGTGTTGTCGCATGTGTGCGCGTTTCCGGTGCGGCAGGGGTAGCACCGTCCACAGGCGAGGTGACTTTCGAGCGCGACCCGGTCGCCGGGAGCGAGGTCGGTGACGTCGGCGCCGACTTGGGTGACGGTGCCGGCTCCTTCGTGTCCGAGTACGACGGGAAGGGTCAGGCCGAAGGCTTGGGCCGCCGGTGTCCACTCGTAGAGCTCCCGGTCGGTACCGCACAGCGACGCGGCCGCGACGTCAACGACCACGTCGTTGGGCCCGGGAGTCGGCACGGGGATGTCCTGGACTTCGATTCCCTTGCCGGCGGCGGATTTGACGATCGCTTTCATGGTGGTCTCCTCTATGACCGGTTCAACGGCCGGCGAAACGGTGAAGTACGTCGACCGGTCCGACCTGGCCGCCTTTGAGAAGCACCCGGCAGTCGGCCAGAGCGGAGTCCGGGTCGGTGGCACAGACGGGTCCGGCGGTGACGAATTGCGATATCACCCTGAGCTCGTTGACGTCGGCGGCCAGGAGCGCGTGGCTTGAGGTGTCGCCGCCGCAGATGGCGATGTCACGTGTCAGGCGTCGTTCGGCGGTGGTGGCCGCGATTCGGCCGATCCTGGCACCGATATGGGCGGCGGACAGCCCAACGTCCGGCACCAGGCGGGGGTCCTCCGGTCCGCGTGCGGTGTGGGCGATGACGTCGTGTCCGTCGGCGAGCTCCCCCGTGATCCTGTCGAGCAGCTCGTCGAATGCGTCGTCTTCGTTCAGCGCAGCGCCGTCGATGGGGATGTCGATCCAGCCACGGGTGATCGCGTCGGTGATCTGGTTGCCGGTGGCCGCCGAAGCGGACGCGCTGACCGCCAGGACTGGTCCGGAGGCACGGTCGACGCCCGACGGCGTGGGGACGGTCCGTTTCATCGTGCGGGCCAGGGCGGCCATGATGCCGCCCGAACCGACCACAATCGTCGGCCCGACGTCCGGGCGGGTTTCGAGGAGTGCCGCGGCGATCTGGTCGAGGTGCGCGTTCTCGACCGCGTCGACGACGAAGGCCGATTCCGTCCGTTGTCGGCTTTCCCGCCAGCGAGACCGGAACGAACCGTCGCCGAAGGACGGCAGGTGGATCGAGTTGGGAACGTCCCCGGAATCGAGCTGCGCGGAGAGGATGAGGCGCAGGTCGGCCTCGGTCATGGGGGTCGATGGATGCCTTGACATCACCGGGTGTCGGTCGAGCCGATACGTGTGCTGTTCGTACACGCCGAAGTGTTGGCTGAACGCCGTGTAGCGACCGAAGTCCGGTTGGGCGGGTGCCACCGGGATCGGTCCGTGTGCGGGGAATGCCTCGTGGAGGAGTTCGATCGCCCGGCCGATGCTGCCGACGGTCGGGGACGAATCGAATGTGGAACAGACCTTGTACAGCAGGACTTGGACTTCTCGTTCGCGAAACGGCGCGATCCCTTCCCGGATCGCCGCGTCCAGGGCGGCGCCGGACAGGGATCGGGCGGGCCCGGCCACTCCGACGACATCGGCGTTCGGGAGTCCGCGGCGCGGATGAAGCACGAGGACCGCTTCCAGGCCGCCGAGGTGAGCCTGGGCGAGTACGTCGCTGGCGCCGGTCAGGTCATCGGCGACGAATCCGAATGCCGTCACATCAGTTCCCTTTCGGAAAGTGGCCGAGCGCCTCGGCCAGCGCGGCGTCGCCTTCGTCGGCGAGGCTCGCGGCCCTCTCGTCGACGTCTTTGTCGGCGACGGCTGCCTCCCAGGCCTGCCGCAGGCTGCGGACGCCGGCTTCCGGGCCGGACGGGTGGGCGGCGATGCCTCCGCCGGCGAGCATCAGCACGTCTTCTGACTGTATCGCCTGGTACGTGCGTCCTGGAGTGTGGACGCTCTGGCCCGACGACAGGGTCGGCAACGGTGGAATGGTGTCTCCCAGGGATTGCCTGAGGCTGTTGATGTTCGCGGTGACCTCAGCATCGGTCTCATAGAACTTCCCGCCGAGCCCACTGGCGTGGATGTGGTCCGCGCCGGCGAGTCGGGCGAGTTGTTGCCAGACGGTGAAGTCGACGCCGAGCGCGGGGTGACGCGTGGAGGCGGCGAGTCCGACGCGGTGGCCGTGGATCGGTACTTCGGCGAAGGTCCGGAGCCATTGGAGGGCGGGAAGGCCCATGATGGGGGCGTTGATCATGACGCAGGTGCCGCCCGCCTCCACGACAAGGTCGTGGCGTTGTCGAAGACCCGCGAGGTCGCCTGAGATGTTGAAGGCGTACATCACGCGATGGCCCGTCTGTTCTTCTGAGGCACGGATCTCCTCGGTCGCGATGGCGATGCGGTCCGGCAACGGCAGATAGGCCGGGCTGGTCATGAGCTCGTCGTCTTTGATGAGGTCGATTCCGGTGCGGACGAGGGCGCGGACCGCGTCACGGAATTCGTCGTGGTTGAGCCCGACGTTGGGTTTGACGATGGTGCCGATCAGGGCGCCGGTCGGCTGGTTGAGGAGTCGACGGGTTCCGTCGATCCCGTATGCCGGGCCGGGGTGGGCGGCGATGAAGTCGGTGGGCAATGTCAGTGAGCGAAGCCGACACGCGAACAGCGGAGCGAGTTCGAACAGGTTCCCGGCGATCGTGGTCATCAGGGTCGTGATGTCGGTGGAGACGTTCTCCATGGGGTATTCGATGACCACTTCGGCGCATTCGACCGTGTCGGCCGACAATCGCGACGGCAGCGACGGGGGGCGTTCGCCGAGATGGCGAACGCTGACCACTCGTGCGGCGTGCCTGGTCCGGATGCGGTCGGTCTCGCCGGGGACCGCGATGAACGTTCCGCTGGATTGCTCACCGGACAGTAGTTCCGCGGCCCTTCTCGGTTCAAGGTTCGACTCGATGTAGTACGTGCACAGGATCGCGCGTGTGTCACGTACGTCGTCGCCTTCGGGAATCGTCATGGCGACTGCTCCCCGGCTCGACAATGGGCGAAGAACTCGGTGAGGCGGCGCGCAAGTTCGTGTGGCTGCTCTTCGGGAATCCAGTGTCCACAATTGGTGATGGGGCCACCGGTGACGTCCTCGGCGAAGTAGCTGAGCGATTGGCGGGGTTCGTCGCCTCTGCCCCATGAGGAATCGCCGCCGAGGGCGAGTACCGGGATGGCGAGTCCGCCGGCGCCGACTTTGCGGGCGTTGGCGATGTCGTCCGGTATGGAGTGGTAGTAGCCGAGGCCCGCTCGGGTGCGTTCGACACCTCGATAGGCGTCGATATAGGAGGTGATCGTCTCGGGGTCGATGACTCCCGGTGTGGCGCCGAGCGTCTCGTAGAACCAGGTGTAGTACTCCTTCTCCTTCCCGACGATGAGGGTTTCGGCGAGTCCCGACCGGTGGAACGCGTGGTGCCAGCGTTGGCCGCCTTGGGATATGTCCGGTCCCGCTCCGAGATCGTTGGGGATGGTCACGTCGAGGACGGCGAGTCCCTTGGCTCTTTCCGCTAGGAGCCAAGCGGTGTAGAAGGCCGCCACGCCGCCCCAGTCGTGACCGACGACGAACACATCACGAAGATCGAACACGTCCGCGATGAGCGTGGCCATGTCCTCGGCGACGCTCAGTTTGTCGTAGGACGCGTCGACGGTGTCCGATCCGCCGAGTCCGCGAAGGTCGGGCATGATCAGCCGGTGTCGCGCCAGCAGGGGAACGAGCTTTCGCCACGCCAGTGCGGTCTCGGGCCAGCCGTGCAGGAGGAGAACGGGTTCCTCGTCGCCGCTTCCAGCGGTCATGACGTTGAGCTGGATGCCTCCGCAGCGAACACGTCGTTGAGTGATGTGCGCGTCGTCGGTCATGTCAGGGTCGTCCCTTCGTGGCTCGTGGTTCGTCGGTGTGGTTCAAGTCGAGATCACGGGTTTCCCGTGACAGGAGGACCGCGACCGCCGAGATGAGCGTTATGCCGATCATGAAGATCGAGATGGCCGACGAGCTCTGGTAAGTGGCCATGAGCAGGGTCGCGATGATCGGGGCGAAGGCGGCGCCGAGAATTCCGGCGAGGTTGTAGGCGACGGCGGAGCCGGTGAATCGGACGGAGGTCGGGAACAGCTCGCTCATGAATGACGCGACGGGGCCGTAGACGAACGAGTAGCTGATCATCAACACGATGAACGCGACGAGGATCAGGCCGAAGTTCTTCGTGTTGAAGAGGGCGAAGAACGGGAACGCCCAGACCACGGTGATGGCGAATCCAGTGAGGAGGACTTTGCGTCGTCCGATGCGGTCGGACAACGCCGACGCGTACGGGATGGCGATGATGTTCGTGAGGATCGCGATGATGACGGCCCACAACACGGTGGAGCGGGTAAGTCCGAGTTCGTCGACCCCGTAGGTGAGCGTGTAGACCGAGAAGAGATAGAACACGGCGAACTGGGAGATGTTCGCCCCGGTCGCGATGAGCAGTGGCTTCCAGTGGTGGCGGAGCACCGCGGCGATGGGCAGACCCGGTTTCGTGGTGACGGCTTTGGCCTGCTGCTCCTTGAACACCGGGGACTCGGTGACCTTGGTCCGCACGTAGAGCCCGGCACCGACGAGGAGGATGCTCACGAGGAACGGGACTCTCCAACCCCAGGCCATGAACGCCTGCTCGGTCAGAACCGTGTTCATCAGGAGGAACAGTCCGGACGAGGCGACGAAGCCGGCCACGGGCCCGAGGTTGTTCAAGCCCGCGTAGAAGCCGCGTTTCGCGGGCGGCGCGTGTTCGGTGAGCATCAGCACCGCGCCGGAGTATTCGCCTCCGAACCCGAAGCCCTGGGAGAACCGCATCGCGACCAACAGGATCGGCGCGAGTACCCCGATCGTGTCGAAGGTGGGGAGCAGGCCGATCAGGAAGGTGCTGATTCCCATGATCAGGTAGGTGAAGTAAAGCATTTGCTTGCGCCCGAGGCGGTCGCCGAAGTGCCCGAAGACGATGGCTCCGAGCGGGCGGGCGACGAACGACACCGCGAACGTCGACAGGGAGAGAAGGGTGGCGGCGGTCGGGTCGGAGTCGGGGAAGAACAGCGGCCCGAAGACCAGCGCCGCGGCCGTGCCGTACAGATACAGGTCGTAGGTCTCAAGCGCGGTGCCGAAAACACTGGCACCCACCACCCGTCGCATGTGTTTGCTTGGCGCCGACGGCGACGCCGTGGTACTGCTCATCAGTTTCTCCACTCGGTGGCGCGAGATGAACCTCACTCGCGAGCAATGTTCGAGCAAACATATATTAACAATGATGTCACCACAAGTGCCTGATGGAGACCGATAAGCTGAATACTATGAATGTTTGAACGAACATGAATCTGCTTGTTAGGGTGATTGGCATGGCGACAGAATCGCGAGACCGGGACAACGACCCACCGGCCCGGTACTCCAGGGACGAGCGGCAGGAGGCCATCGTCGATCACCTGCGCGCCAACGACAGGATCGACGTCGCCCAGCTGGCCAAACGCTTCGGCGTCACCGAGATGACCGTGCGACGGGACCTCGCCGCGCTCGACGGCCAAGGTCGAGTGACCCGCGTCCACGGCGGCGCCCTCCCCCCACGACCCGTCGTCTACGAGACCCGGGCAACGATCAACGCCTCCGCCAAGACCACGATCGCCCGAGCGGTGAGCACCCTGATCACCGAAGGCGAAACCGTCGGGATCGATATGGGAACCACCTGCCACGCCGTCGCGACCGAGCTCGCCAAACGCGACGACCTCACCATCGTCACCTACTCACTGCACGTCGCGATGGCATTCCGCGGATCGCGGTCACGCGTCATCGTCCTCGGTGGAGAGATGACCGAGGAACTGACACTCGTCAACGGAGGAGTCGTCGACCTGACCGCTCACCTGGCCCTGAACACCTTCGTCGCCGGTTGCGCCGGAGCATCACCGCAATGGGGAGTCTCCTATTTCGGCGCCGGTGAAGTCGAGGTCCGCCGGGCCATGTCCGCCAGGGCCGATCGCCTCGTCCTCGCCGCCGATCACGAGAAATGGGGTCAACACTCCACCTACGTTCTCGGTCCACTATCGATGTTCGCCACCGCCGTGACGGATGCCGGGATCAGCGAGGAGACACGCGAAAGCGCGAGCGCCCACCTCGACCTCGTCGTCGCGGAATAGCGGCCGTCCAGGGAATCAGGGCCCTGACCGGATGCCGCGACGGCCGCAGCGTCACAGCGAACGAGAAGTCATGCGAAGCATGGGAATGGCAGGCTCTTCGTAGAAGGAACGTCAGTGTGTCGGATCAGGTCAACGGCTCGGGCCAAAAGCGGCGGTCTCGAACGAAGGCGAGACTCGACGCGTCGGCGAACACGATGCTGTCGTACGTGTAGCGAACCCACTTGCGCGGCTGCTCACGATGGGCGTACTGGTCGGCCGTCAGTTCCCACACCGTACGAGGTCGACCGTCCTGATCGACGGTCACGAACGCGAACCGGTGCTCCGTCAGCACCCACCACGACCGATCTGCTCGGACATCGGCCAGCTGGGCGGCCTGACAGTGCGCATGGGATCCCTTCGCGATCACGTCTTTGCGGTCGTTCGTGAAATCCTCGAGTTCGAGGAAGTACAGAACCACGGTGATCGGGAACAACACGATCCGCGTGATCCGCCACAACCGGGACGTCCACTCCAGCTTGCCGTTCGACCTGCGGCCCCTCACGTCATAGTGGACCCGCGCACCCGGACTGATCCAGATCGGCCGTTCGTCTGGACGCAGCCAAGCGTTCACCGCGACGGCGGCGGCGTCGAACGGCCGAATCGACACGCGGTTCCTTTCACGGCAGGTGACCGGGAAGTCGACGCCAAGATCGCCGAGCAGGACCCGATCGTAGGAGCTGGATTCCAGCACACCCGAACGCGAAAGCCGGACTCGACGCAAGGTGCTCCGTGCCCACCGCGCTGCGACCCGCCGGTGGCCATCGATCTGCCGCCGAGGCGTTCGGCGACCCGACCACTATGGTCAGATGCGGGAGTGACCGTCACGCCGAGGCCGTTCGCTTCAGGTCGTGGCCGGCCGATCAGGAAGCCGTTCGGGGCGTCCTGTTCGCCTTGACGACGTCTTGAGCCTTGACGAACGCTCCGGGTGGATTCCAGAAGAACGACCACGGCCATTCGGTGATCTGGTCGCCGATCTCGTCGAACATCTCCCCTGCCAAGTCCCACTGTTCTGTCTGGTAGAACGGCATCGCGAACATGTTGAAGTCGTGCTGCCAGCCGAGTCGACGTCGATAGTCGGGGTGAAGCACCGAACGGTCGGCGGCAGCGCGCAGGCTGGCGATGGTCGAGGCGCTGTTCAGGTACTCAGTGTCCTTACCGGATTCGAGCCGTACCCAATGCTCCAAATGCGCCGTGACGACCACGGTCGACACACCGCTGGACGGCGGGGCGTCCACGGTGGCCTCCTCCACGAACTGGCACGAGAGTTCATGCGAACCGCCCCACTTGGCCAACAGCTGGTTCAGCAGGTTCTTGTGTGCGTCCAGGTGCCACCGGTGCCGGATCAACGCCTGATTGAACCGAAGCACGGCCTCATCGATTCCAAGCCCCATGCCTCGTCCGCAGATGATCAGCTCCGACCACGCCGTCGGGTCGTCGGGATTGCGGGAGATCGCCTCGGTCAGGAACTCGTGCGCCTTGCGAAGTCGCCGTTCGAAGATCCTGAACTGGGCCGGAAGGGTGTTCTTCGCGAGCGCGGTACCGCGCCCAAGCCAGGCCCACTTGATCGCGTGCGCGCCACCCACCAGGAACGGCAGGAACGAGCGCGGTTCCGCCTCGATCCAGTCGTCGATCCAGGCCTGCACACCGTTCTGGTTGGCGCAGAGATTGAGGTAGTGCTGCAGTTCGTCGGGGTCTTGAATGCCGCTCAGGAAATTGTGGACCGATCGCCAGTCACGTCGAGCCATATCGGACATCAACATGGCGGCGTGTGGGTCACCAAGTGTTGGATCGATTACCAGGACTTTGGAAGGTTCCTGGCTGCGCCGCTTGAAAAACCTCACCATGTTCTTCCTCCGAGAATCCGCCACCGCGAGGGTGTGCATCGATCTCGGAACACAATACTGATCATGGCTCGACGACCGATGGGTGGTAGCTTCCCCTTGTGTCGGAACATGATTCGGGTGTCGGACCGTTGCTCGGCGGATTCACTGGCGTCACAGTAGACGGTGTCCGGAATGACGTGGTGGTCTATCAGTCCGGTTTGCTGCTGATGGCGACCCACTCCGCCTCCAACCCGAAAGACCTGCGTCGACTGTTGGCGTCGGTGCCGGTAGAAGACCTGATCCGACGGCATCGGTTCGTCAACTTCGCCGATGTCACCCACGCGAAGGTCGTGAAGCCGGGCGTCAAGTTCAAGGTCGCGTTCGACCTCGCCGGTGGGGAGCAGCTGGAGATCGCCGATCGCTGGACGGGCGAGTCGCTCGGCAAGGACGACGGCACGATGTTCCAGGACCTGGTGCGAAACCTGCGATACACCGGTCCGCTGCCTGAGGCAGCCGCCGCGGAAGCGGCACGAACCTGGGCGGAGGACGCGATGGTGCTGGACGCCATGTCCAATGTCAAAGTGAACGACGTCGACTACGACTTGGTCATCCTCGACACCGGCCTCGTGTTCGTCGCCGACCCCGGCGGGTTCCAGCACGGCGAACAGCGACTGGCCAGTTTGGTCGAGAACAACCCGGTGTTCGAGATCGTGGGACGCAACTGGATGGTCTGGTACGAGCAGATCGTTGACGCCAGGATCATCACAAACGTCCCCGTCGCCGGCGAGCTCGAACTGTACGACGGTCGCCGACTGTCGCTAAAAGAGGGCAAGTACATTCAGTCGTTGACCGACGACACCCGTCAGGTTCTGTGCGCCGCGCTGCGCTCCGTGGGCGCCACCGAACCGACCTGACGAACGATTCGCAGTAGGTCGGACGCCGCATTGCAAGTCAGCCGATGATCCACCCTGATCCGGTTCCGTGATCCCAATCGACACGACCACGCGTGCCCATCGATAATGGATTGTCCATTGTCGCCCGCTGCGACGTGTGGTCGGACTTCACGAACGCACCCTGCGATCTGCGATCATCGAAACCTCCCGCGCCACGTGTGCGACCAGCTCCGTCGGCAGATCGGGGACGTCGCCGAAAGCGCCGATGCTCGTTCACACCTCGCCACACCGACGCACTACTCCGACCTGTGACCGCCACGGCGGGACTCGGCGTTCGCTCGGGTGGATCAGAGACCGATGGGCGACCGTATCGACCCTCACGAAAACGAGTTCCGAAGTCTCGCCGAAAGCGGACATGAAGTGTCCGCTTTCCTCGGTACCGTTCCGGCACCTATTGAGGCGAAAGGAATTCCATGACCATCCTGATTTCCGGAGCAACGGGCAACGTCGGTCGTCCCCTGGTCGAACAACTGCTGCGAGCGGGGCACCGTGTCCGGGCGCTGACCCGAAATCCCACCACCGCGAGCCTGCCCGAAGGAGTCGAACTGTTCAAGGGCAACCTCTCCGACACCGCGTCGTTGAAGGACGCCTTCGACGGCGTCAGTGCCGCGCACCTCATCAGTTTCGGAGATGACTACGCGCCGCTCGACAACGGCGGCGACATCGCCGCGTTGGCGACGGCGGCCGGAGTCCGCAAGGTCACGATCCTCAAGGGCGACCTCGACAAGACCGGGCTCGACCAGGCGATCGAGGCTGCGGAGAGCATTGAGCACACCTTCCTGGCACCGGTCGAGTTCATGTCGAACACCTTGGAATGGGCCGACGGCATCCGGGAGAACGGGGAGGTCCGGGAACCCTTCGTGGAGTCCAAGAGCGCGATGATTCACGACGCCGACATCGCCGCGGTCGCGGCGGCCGTGCTGACCGGAACCGGCCACTCCGGACGGACCTACTGGCTGACCGGGCCTGAGGCTCTCGACGTCCGACAAAAGGTGGCCGTTCTGTCCGAGGTTCTGCGGCGCGACATCCGGCTCGTGGAGCAGACACAGGACGAGGTGGTCGCCCAATGGCGCGAACAGGGATATTCCGAAGAGGACATCGAGTTCTTCGTCATGATGCGTACGAACACCCCTGAGGCCGGTCACACGCCGCAGCCGACGGTGCGAGAGGTCACCGGGAGACCCGCCCGCGCATACGCCGAGTGGGTCCACGAGAACGCGGAGGTCTTCGGCGGGATCGGTTGACAGGACCACGCGACGTGTCGACATTAGATGATCCTTATTGGATATAAGAGGATCGCCCGATGCGTGACACGCGCTCGCGCTGAACGCGGCCGATAGTCGGCCGCGTTCGGCGCGTGGACTGGGAGTGGCGAGACGGACGCGTGCCCGACGCCGAGACGCTCTCGGCCACATCAGCACCGGGCCCGGACCGAGCCTCGACCAGCCGTTCTCGCGCCGGACATCGACCGCGAACCGACGCGCGCCGCCGAGGCGGGTCGACAGTTCTTCTTACATAATGGACGATATCGGGAATGGATCACTCGTCGAGGTCGAACCGAAGTACGCGGTCGTCGTCCGGGCCGGGATCGCCGCGCCCGTCGGTGTTATTGGTCAGGACCCACAGCGACCCATCGGGGGCGGCGGCCACGTCTCGCAGCCTCCCGTACTCCCCCATGAGGATCCCGGTCGATGTCGACGGATCGGACAACGGGATCTCTCGGAGTCGTTCGCCCCGCAGGTTCGCGATGTAGATGGAGTCGCCGATGATCGTCATGCCACTGGGACTCGCCTCGTCCGTAGTCCACTGTTGCACGGGATCGGTGAACCCGTCCTCACCCGCGATGCCCTCGACCTCGGGCCAGCCGTAGTTGCCGCCGGGCTCGATGACGTTGAGCTCATCCCAGGTGTTCTGCCCGAACTCGCTGGCGTACAGGGTGCCGTCGTCAGCCCAGGCGATGCCCTGTGCGTTGCGGTGCCCATAGCTGTAGACGAGTGAGCCGGGGAAGGGGTTGTCTTCGGGTACGCGACCGTCCGGCGTCATCCGCAGGATCTTGCCCGCGAGCGCGTCTCGGTTCTGGGCTTCGTCCGGGTCGCCTGCGTCACCGGTCGTGGCGTACAGCATTCCGTCCGGCCCAAAGGCGATCCGACCGCCGTTGTGATAACTGGCGGCGGGGATGCCGTCGAGGATGGTCTCGGGGCGCCCGAGCGTCAACGAGCCCGCCTCACCGTCGAGCGCGTACCGTTCGATCCGGTTCTCGCCGGTCGCCGTGAGGTACACGTACAGGTGGTCGTCGTGGACGGCGATTCCGAGCAGCCCGCCCTCCCCCATCGGAGCGGCCGCGTCGATGACTCCCAGCTCGCGTGCGTTCCCGTCGTCATCGAGTTCGAGGACGCGGGCGGTGTCGCGTTCGCTGAGCAACGGCGTCTCGCCGTGGAACGCGAGCGACCACGGCGCGTCGAGGCCGTCGGTGACGACGTCGACCGTTCCGAGCGACGACGCCGGAGCGCTCTCCTCGGGCGACGGCTCGCCCCCTGGACCGCTCGTGCACGATGTCGCCGCGACCAGAGTGATCACGACTGCGGCAAGTCGGCCAGACCATCGGATTCTCGTCATGAAACCTTCGTCCTTCGTGTTCACTGGTCGGAGATGCCGACGGTGACGCGAAACGGCCCGCGATCGGTGTGGATGGTCCACAGTCGATCAGCCAGGGAGTCGGGGGCGTAAAGCGGATCGCCGCCGCCGATCGCGCCGGGGATGATGAGTTGACCTACGTGGATGTCGCGGGGCGCGAGTGCCTCGTGCAGCATGGACCCGTACGCCGATTCCCCCGCGAACGCGATCGACGTCCCCGCGACGTCGCCGTTGGGAGTCGCGGCGCTGGACCCGTTGACGAACAGGATCGTGCCGCGTCCGTGTTCCACCATGCCGGGAAGCACCTGTTGGACCGCCGTAACGGGGCCGAGGACGGAGAACTCGATCGCGGAGGAGAGCTCGTCAACGGTCGTCTCCAGGACGGGGTGCATGAACTCCTTCCGAGGAACGGGACTGTATTGAAGTACCTCGATCGATCCTAGTTCGTCGGCCGCCGATTCCAATGCCCTGATGAGGGACGTCCTGTCCTGGACGTCGGCGACGTACCCGCGCGCGTTGATCCCTTGTGACCGAAGGTCGTCACTCAGGCGTGCGAGTTTCTCACGCGTGCGTGCGATGAGCGCGACGGGGAACCCCTCGCGTCCGAACCTGCGAGCCACGGCCGCACCCAGGCCCTGGCCGGCACCGATTATCGCGATCGTCGTCATGACTTCCCCTCTCCATGGTGACGGTCATCGACACGCGATGACCTCCTTCGTCGATTGGGCCGCGATGGTTCAGCCGCCGGGCAGGTCTTCCGAAGCTTGGGTCGAGCCGAACCGCGCCTGGCCGGACCCGGCCACCTGCCCCGCCCGTAGTACCAGACGAGCCCTTGCGTCGGAGCGTACTGTCCGATCTCTCCGGAGGTGGGGCATCCGCGCCCGGGGCGCCGTCGAGTGGCCGCGCCAGACGCGCGGCCTTCTCCACCTGTTCAAAGTCCCTCGGCGAGCTCTCGCGACCGGATGATCGAACAGCTCGCCGCCGACCCGAGCCCCCACCGATCGTGGGCTCGATCCTCACGTCGCCTCTTCTTCGTGCTCCGTTTCACGCTAACGGCAGGATCGCGGGTGCGGCGAGGATTGGGGGTGCCCTGTCCGTGCCACCCTCGGCGGGAACTCCCCGCGGTGAGGCGGGTCGAATGCTCCGCGTGCCCGCCGACGGCCGAACGCAACCAGTTCGACGGGAAGGATCCACGGCCTTCGCGCGAGGCAAGCCAACTCCCACAGCTAACACGTCCGTTGTGGTTTACGCTCGCCCGATCTCGAACCTCGCCGAGAGGCACACGGAAGCCGCCATCGTCCAAGTCCACACCCCGCCAACCGTTCTCGGTGAGGCGGCGGCGACCACCGACCTCGGGCCGTGCGCCGAGGCCTCGCCCGAGAGCAAATCAACACTGTGGACCAACGCTGGAGAGATCATCGTCGATCGATGACTCTACGATTCGGATACGAACATGACGGTGGTGGGAGGCTTTCGACGTCGTGCGCGGACCACGACGCAGGCTGACCTGACGAACCGACTCCATTGCGGATACTCGCGGGAGGACTTCCCTCGGTCCACTCGACCCGAGGGAAGTCCTCCATGGCGAGCAAGGGCTAGACGACCCTGCGAGTGACCCGAGTGCTTCGGTCACGCTCTCTCAATCGACGCGGATCTGTCCAACCGCTTGCACGACAAATGATCGGACGGTTTGATCCACTCTGGATGCGTCGGCCAGACCGATGTGGCAGGCTCCGCGAGCCTTCACCGATTACAGGATGACCCTTGGAGGTCCATCGCATCGGCCCCTTGGGAGGCTCACACCTGACGAGATCTGATCGCCGACCACTGGAGATAGGCGGCATCCTCGACACTGTCGAACGGGTGCAGCAGCTTGCTCCTCAGTTCGCCCTTGACGAACGCCAACAGAAACTCCACTGTGCTCATCTCAAAGTACTCGCACTCGGGCCCATCGTGTCCCTGCAGGCCGATGAGCCATTCGCGTGAGGGCCTGCCGGGCTCGACCAACCAGACCAGGACGTGGGCATCCTCGGTCCCGCCCCAGCGGACGACTGTCGCGTTCCGCGCGCCCGCCCGTTTCGGCGCGTGTTCGGGTTCGGCCTCCCACTCGTCCTTGAAGTACTCGTTCCAGAGGTCGCGCTCGAGCGGATAGAGGTGGTCGTCCGGTCCGTGGACATCGAAGTAACAGCCGAAGGCGCCGGACCCGTGTCGGTCGATGAGTGCGCGGTAGTCGTCCGGTGGGACGAAGCCGAACTCGCTCGCGACCGTCTCCCATTCGACGGGCTCGCCCGCGTTCGCCCGCATCCCCGTCAGCGCCGCGAGTTCGCGCAGCGGTTCGGTCCAAGCATTCATTCCCGCAACCTCCGACGCAGTCGCGGTGAGCGTACCGGCACCGGGCAAACACCGGAATGCCGTGATACCGGTGCCCGCTGGCTCGACCCACGCTGCGCGGGGACGACCCAACCCGAGCGCGGACCGACGAACCAGGACCCTTGGTCGAGCTGTCAGCGCGAAGCCGTCCACCAATCCAGGACGCGCGTTCCGATCAAGGTGAGCCACTTCGACGGTTCGCCTTCGGGAGCGTCGACGTCGAACCAGGTCCTTCCCGCGAGGGGAGCGCCTTGGAGCCAGGTGCCGTCCGGCCGTCGAGCGGCACGCACGACCTCGACCGCGTCGGCGAGCCGGGCATCCGGTGGCGTCCCGTCGAGCAGTGCGACATCCCGGAAGTGGTCGAGCGCGACGAGCGCGCTGTAGCGGTGACGGTTGGGATACACGAACCGCGTGGCGAAGTCGCCGACAGGTTCACCCGTCGTCGCTCGGTACAGAAGGCGCCGTTCGAGTAGGTATTCCTCGCCTCCATGTCGGGCTTCGCGAAGGCTTGGGTCGCCGGTGATGCGCTCGTAGGCGAGCATCCCGCGTAGTGCGTTGAGGGTGGAGTGGAATGACGAGCGCGTCGAGTTTCCCTCCTCCGCTTCGCAGTTCCAACCGCCGTCGGCGAGTCGGTGCGCGGGGAACCACGCGGCGAGCCGGGTGACGTCGGCGCCGAGCCAGGCGCCGGTCGCGAGCGTGCACGCGTTGATGCAGACGTCGACCTCGCCGCCCCAGTACGGGAGGTCGTCATACTCCCAGCGGCTGTTCATCGCGAGCTTCTCGGCGGTACCGGCGAGGGTCTCGGCGTCACGACCCCAATCGCGCAGGTCTTTCAACGTCCATGTGGTCGCGGTCCACGGTTGTCCGGGCTGTTCGGCTTCGGGGCTGCCGAAGAATCCCGCAGGGAAGTACGCGCCACCGGCCCATTGACCGTCCGCGTCCTGTCTCGACAGCAGCTCCGCGCCGTGTCCGTCCGTCGCCACCCGGGCGCAAGTCGCCTGCCATATCTCGGCCGGGGCGGACGTGAGGTCCCGCTCGACCTGCCAACGCAGAGCGGGATCCGAGTCGAACAACCAGTCGAGCACACGAGGATCGATCGCCATGCCAGAACGCTACCGCCGACCCGGTTTGGAACCAACGGCGCTCGCCGGTTCGTCATGGTGGCGTCCTGGACGTTCTCTCCTGGACGCCGGGTGCGGCGCCTCACTCGGACGGACGATCCGGGGATCTCGGGTCCTGTGTCAATTGTCAGCGGTGAACTTGGGCTGGTGCCGTTCGTCATCGGTTTGCGGCTAGAACTCGTGGCCCGGTGTGCATCGGCTTCGTCAGGCACCCAAGGAGCATCCGGATGATCACGAATCCCGCTCTCCTATTGACGAGTCGACGGGAGGACGGGCATTGGCCGAGTTCCTCAATGGCGAGGAATTCGAGAACCGATTGGGAGGATTCCGATGGCGACGAGGACCACTCCCCCAGTCCTACCTGGTTGGAGACCGAGGCACTGGACAAACAGGCTGTTGCCTCCAATCCTCCGCACGATTCGTGATGTGCCCTGACACCATTGGAATTCGCTCCCGACACGACGGCGTTCTGTCGACAATGAATCCACGAAGTGGCGCAGTGGCGGTCACGAGCGCTTCACCACGACAAACGTCCATACCTTGAGAGGTTCCGCTTGGGACCCTGACGAATTCCCACTCGGCCGAACAACGGCCGACACCCGAAGGACTTCGGATTCACGCGCCTTCCATTGACTCATCCATAGTCGACTCAGAAACTATCTCCTATGGAGTTGGGTGCGCAGCATATGAGTTGGAATCCTGCCATCGTCCCGCCATCGATCGCCCACGCGCCCGGTGCGATGGCTGCCGTGCGACTCGGGGGCATGGACGTTCTCCACCCAGCGGCGGCCGACATGGCGGCCGAGTCGAAGCGGCGTTCGGAGCACACCGTCGGATCGCCGAGCAGGCACGGCCGTGGTGAATCCGCGAACTTCGCGACCGCAGCAACGCAAGCCCGAGCGGGACCGCCGCCAGGCCGGCTTCCGTTCATCCACCTTCGTTTCCGCGATGCGCTGGATGCAGTCGTGTCGATCGAAACTCCGCCCAGCCGGGCTGCCCCCTACCCGCGAGAAACGAAGCCCCCCGAGTCCTTGCTCGGCGCGCATTCCCGAACCGGCCCGAGATGGAACCGCGAGACCCCGCCCACTCCTCGACACCGAACCGAACGCCACGTAGGCGACACTGGCCCCGGTCGATCGTCCCCACGTAGCGACCGTCGGGACGTTCGAGGCCAGCGACGCGGCCACGAATGAGCGAATCAACCCTTACCTCGGTATCCATCGACGCGAGTTCGGCGCCCTACGGCCTCCTCAGAACGTTTTCGCTGGTCAATGGACTAAAGAAATCCGAAGTGGACGTTAACATCTGACTAACGTCGCCACTCCTGCCAAGGTATTGCCAGTAAACGATCACGGGTATTCGGCCGACAAGGCGCCGACGCCAACCGACAGAACATCGGCCGATGGCCGAGCGTTTGCCCCGCCGCCCCACTCTCGGAGCGACAGGACGCCGTCCCGGTCATATCCAATGAGGACTAACGCAGCATACTGTCGATGACCACGTCTCCGTGGATGGCCGACGGTCCCGTCCTCAGGCGCCGCCGCCCAGACGAGGGTCGCAAGCTACGGCGATCTCCTCGGCGAGGTTTTCGAAACCGCTGCTGAACGCCGCGGCGTTGATGCTGATGCGTTGGTCCCAGTGCGTGCCGGGCTGGAAGAAGGCCCCTGGATGCACCACGATGCCCTGGTTGCTCAGACGGGTACAGACCGAATGCTCGTCCGGGACAGGCAGCCAGATCATCGGCGGAGACCCGAGCTCCGACTCGTGTCCCCGGCGGCGCAGCGCGTCGGCGAAGGCCTCGTGGCGGCGGTGGATTTCGGCGTTCCAGGACTTCAGCATCGTCAGCGTGTCCGGATCGGTCAACAAGTAGGCGTGCGCGAGCTGCATGATCCGGGAGACATACCGGGAGGAGTAGGACAGGCGATTCCACAGCACGTCGGTGAGCCGAGAATTGCCGCCGACCACGGCCATGCGCATGTCGGCACCGAAGACGTAGTTGAACGATCGGGTGTGAAGTACCTGGTCAGGCAGCTTGGTACCCAGGGAATTCGGGGTACCTTGGAGTGGCCAGGTCTGGTCCATTTCCAGGATCGGGATAGTCCCGGCGAGGACCTCGGCGGCAGTGGTGACCCATTCCGGGGTGACCGACTTCCCGTTGGGCAGAGCGCGGCTGGGCTGGTAGACGAATGCCGCCGGTCGGCCGACCAGGGCCCGACGCAGGTCCTCCAAATCCGGCCCGGCGCCTTGCCACGGGATGGGCACCGGGGTGGCGCTGAGGGATTCGAGGATGTCGAAGACCCTGGCGATCGTCGGGACCGCGACCGCGACCCGATCCCCGGGTCGCACCAGCGCGGCGAGGGACATTTCCAAGGCGTCCACGGCGCCGTGCATCGCGAGAAAGGAATCGGTGTGGAACGGCCAGCTTGCCGAGACCGCCTGTTTTAGTTCGGGAGTGATCTGATGGGCGAACTGATGCCCGACGCCCGGCTGAGCCACGGCGTATTCGAAGGCGCCGCCCAGGTTGATCGGCGGCATGTCTCCGCACCAGAGATTTCCGAGGTCCGTCGGCATGTCGATGGATGCACGGATCATCGACTCGAACCGCTTCGCATGGGGCGGCGTGGGTTGAGCGATCACCGTGGTGCCGCCACGGCGCTTGCTCTCCACCAATCCCTGGGTCTGCAACTGACGCCAGGCCTGCCCGACCGCGGAGCGGCTCATGCCCAGGGAGTCGGAGACGGCACGAATGGTGGGCAGCCGTGCCTGCGCCGGAATACCGCCGGTGCTGATGAGGTCCGCGACCGCTCTGGTGAGCGCCGCGGCGGTGCGGAGGGTGACCGCTTGCCTGATGGTCGTGAGGATCGCGCGTTCCGTCTCCATGCTCGCAGTACGTGCCTTCCTCATGGGTATATGTCCATGGACATAATGACTCTATTACCGGGATAAGTCTAGCTATAGTCGCATCCAATCAGGCGATGTGGCGTTGGGCCGCACCGGCCGATTCATACCTTCCGGAGGAAACAATGACGAAGACTCGTCGTCTCTCCTTGGTCGCTGCAGCCGCCGCATTGTTCGTGACAGCGGCCTGCACATCCGAAGCGCCGAAAAACGACGCCAAGAACAGCGCCGAGATCCAGGACGTGGCACCCGGTGGCGAGATCACCATCGCCGCCACGAGCCCCATCACCGACTGGAACCCGATTTCCGCCAACGGTGACACCACCGGTCAGCGCCAGCAGCAGTGGCCGTTGTACCCGCACCCGTTCCTGACCAACCCCGACACCACCGTGGTGGTCAACGAAGCCCTGCTGGAGAAGGCCGAAGTCGTCGAGGCCGACCCGATGACCGTGGAGTACGTGCTCCAGGACGGTGTTCAGTGGTCGGACGGCACGCCGATCAGCGTTGACGACTTCGTCTACACGCAGGCCGTGCAGGACCCCTCCAAGTGCAGTGAATGCCTGGCGGCGTTCACCGAGGGCTACAGCGACATCTCCTCCATCGAGGCGAGTGACGACGGCAAGACCATCACCATGGTCTACGCCGAGCCGTTCTCGGAGTGGCGCGCCCTGTTCAACTACATCCTCCCGGCGCACATCGCCGATGGCTACGGCGACCTGGCCACCAGCTTCAACGAGGGCTTCTCGAAGAACGTGCCGGAGTTCTCCGGTGGCCCCTACATCATCAAGGACTACACCGACGGCATCTCGATGACGATGGTGCCCAACCCGAAGTGGTACGGCGAGGGCCCGAACCTCGAAACCGTCACCACCCGGTACATCACCGGCCAGGGTGAACAGCTCACCGCCCTGCAGAACGGTGAAGTGCAGTTGGTCTACTCCACCCCCACCGTGGACACGATGGACCAGGCCAAGCAGCTGCAGAACATGACCATCCAGACCGGCTCCACGCTCACGTACTACCACCTGGGCATGAAGACCACCGGTGACGTCATGAGCGACGACGCGCTGCGCACCGCGATCGCCACGGCCCTCGACCTCGGTGACATGCGTGATCGCACCATCGGTCAGTTCGCGTCCGACGTTCCGCAGATGAAGAGCTCGGTGTACGTCCCCGGTCAGAAGATCGCCGGCGAAGAGGCCTACCAGGACAACATGTCCGACCTGGGCATCGGCGGAGGAGACGTCGACGGCGCCATCAAGATCCTCGAGGAAGCCGGCTACAAGATCACCAACGAGCAGCTGATCCAGCCCGACGGCACCCCGCTGCGGGACCTGAGCTTCCTGACCCTCGGCACCGACGTGCTGCGGATGGAACTCGCGCAGATCGCGCAGCAGCAGCTGCTGCCGCTCGGCATCACCATCACCATCGACGCCGCCGACGGCGCCCGTTACAGCCCCGCGCTGCGGGAGGGCGACTTCGACATCATGGCGACCGGTACCGCTCTGGACCTTGGTCCGCTGTCGATGCAGCAGTGGTACGGCACCGACGCTCCTCGCTCCTTCGGTTACTCCAACGAGGATGCCGACCGCCTGTTCAAGGCCGCCGGCGAGGAACTCGAGCCGAAGGCTCAGATCGAGTTGATGAACGAACTCGACCGAGTCCTGCTGGGCGACGGTGTGGTGTTGCCGCTGTTCGGAACTCCGATGATGGCCGTGTACCCGAACACCTACGGGAACATCTTCATCAACCCGAGCAAGTACGGAACCACGATGAACATCGAGCAATGGGGCCTGCTGGTCGAACCCGGCGCGTAGTCGAACCCCGGATACAGGTCTCGAAACATCGGATAAAGGACAAGATTCTCTGTGACTGAAGAATTCATCGTCGTCACCCCGCACGATGCGCTCGAATTCAACGATGTGTACCGCAACACCACGGGTAGCGCCGGCTACCTGGCGTGCAACAACATCTTCAACCGCGTGGTGCTCAACGAGTGGAACGAGATCAACGCGATCCCGGACCTGGCCACGCACTGGGAGTGCCTGGACGGCGCTCGCCGGTGGCGGTTCCACCTGAACCAGGCGGCCCGCTGGCACGACGGCGTCCCCGTCACCGCGCACGATGTGGTCTACACCCACACCCACGCCAAGGAAATGGGTTACACCGGTGGCCGCTTCATGCGCGATGTGGAGCAGATCGTCGAAGTCAACAAGCACACTGTGGACTATCACCTGTCCAAACCGAACTCCGGTTTCCTGGTGCTGCTCGGCAACTTCATCTTCACCCACATCCTGCCGGCGCACCTGTTCGAAGGCACCGACTGGGCGACCAACCCGCACAACCTGAAGCCCGTCGGTTCGGGTCCGTTCCGGTTCGCCGAATGGATCCCCGGTGACCGCATCGTCATGGAAGCGGTCAAGGACCACTGGGGCCCGCAACCGGAGATCGATCGGCTCATCCTCAAGATCGTTCCCGATCGCGAGGAATGCGTCCGGATGGTCGCCCGGGGCGAGGCGCACTACTTCCCGCAGGACACCCTCACCAAGGATCGCCTGCACCTGTTGGACGGCGCCACGGCGAACATCGAGGTGATGAAGGACCCCGGACCGGGCATGGCTCTGCTGGACTTCAACCACCGCGACCCGCTCTGGCAGGACCTTCGTGTCCGACAGGCCCTGGCGCACGCCGTCAATCGCGAGGAGATCGCCACCCTCGCGGACCCGGGTGTCTCCCAGGCCTGGCCGCACTACCTGCTCGGCTCCACCGAGTGGGCTTTCAACCCCGACGCCAAGGCTCCCGACCACGATGTGGAACGGGCCAAGGCTCTCCTGGCCGAAGCGGGAGTGGCGGACGACCTCGCCGGACGCACGCTGACGCTGTACTACCTGGAACTCTTCGACGGGCACCGGCCGCTGGCCGCGATGATCGCCGAGCAGTTGGCGGCCGTCGGAATCACGACCACCGTCGAGGGCCTCTCCTCCCCGGACTGGGCGGCCAAGGTCGGCCGTGAGCACGCCTTCGACCTGGTCATCGTCGGTGGAGCGCTCACACCGGACCCGGAGATCACTTCGCCGAAGTACGCCTCGGACGGAGACGGCAACTTCGCCGGGCACAACAACCCCGACGTCGACGCCGCCTACCAGGCAGCGCGCAGTGTCACCACGCTGGCCGAGCGGGGCGCGCACTACCGACGGCTCCAGGAAGTCTGGGCTCGGGACACCGAGTGGGTGCCGCTCCTGTGGTACGGCACGTACTTCGCCCGCAGCGCCGACTTCTTCGGTTGGTCGGATCAGGTCGCTTACACGGTGCCGTGGTGGCACTGGGGCCGGATCCGTCGTGTCGCCGGGCACCCGGCGAACTAGTCAACATCCTCTTCACACTTTGACCCATAGGAGGCCTCGATGACGGGGATGATCCTGCGCAGACTGCTGAGTGCAGTGGGCGTGCTCCTACTCGCCTCAATCGTCATCTTCGTGGTGATCGCCGTCTCGGGCGACCCCCTGGCCGAACTGCGTGACAGGCAACCTCCTGTGCCGGAAGCGGTGATCCAGGCCGAGGAAGCACGCCTCGGCCTGGACCTGCCACTGCACGAGCGCTACTTGAACTGGATCGGTGGACTGTTCCAGGGCGACCTGGGACCGTCCACCATCGCCACCCGCGACATCGCCGCCGAACTCGGCAGCCGCATCGGTGTGACCTTGCGGCTCGTCCTCGTGGCCGTCGTGATCGCCTTGGTGCTGGCTCTGGTCGCCGGAACCATCTCCGGTCTGCGCCAGCGTCGGTTCCCCGACGTGGTGCTGACCCCGATGACCTTCATCATGCTGGCCCTGCCCTCGTTCTGGATGGCGGTGCTGTTCAAGCAGGGGGGCATCTACTTCAACGAACAGGTCGGGGACTCCGTCTTCGCCACCGTCGGAGCGAACTCGGTACCACCTCCACAGGGGTTCATGCCGTTCATGCTGGACTCGGCGGCGCACCTGGTGTTGCCCACTCTGGTCCTCACCCTGGTGCACTTCGCGACCTGGAGTCGGTATCAGCGGACCGCGATCAGCGAGTCCCTGGCCGGCGACCACGTACGATTCGCCGTACTCAAAGGACTGTCCAGGGGTCGAGTGGTCCGCAGTTACGTGGTCCGCCCCGCGCTGGTCCCGATCATCACCGTGGTGGCGCTGGATCTTCCGGTCCTGCTGTCCGGAGCCGTGATCACCGAGACGGTCTTCCAATGGCGCGGGATGGGCGGATTCCTACTGGAATCGATCAACCTGCGCGATAGCAATGCGGTACTCGCGTGGCTGCTCATCGCCGCGATCGCCGTCGTCGTGTTCAACCTGATCGCCGACCTGCTGTACGCGATCGTGGATCCGAGGGTGCGTTATGGCAACTAACACCATCTCCGCCGCCGAACCGAAGGTCAGCGGCAACGGCCGCGGCCGGGTCATCCTGCGTCGGTTCCGCCGTCACAAGCTCGGAGTCGCCGGGCTCGGAGTGCTCGTACTGCTGGCGCTCATCGCCATCGTCGTGCCGATGCTGTGGCCCTACGGCCACGGTGACATCACCCCGGACCTTTCCCAAGCGCCGTCGGCGGCCCACCCGATGGGCACCGACACGCTGGGGCGCGACCTGTTCGCCCAGACGCTGCGTGGTTTGCAGCAGTCCCTGTTGATCGCCACCAGCGTCACCGTGGTGGCCTGCTTCATCGGCGTCACCCTCGGCGTCGTCGCCGGCTACTTCGGCCGGTTCGTGGACGCCTCGGTGATGCGTCTGGTGGACCTGACCCTGACCCTGCCCACCATCGCCATCGCCGCGTTCCTCGGCTCCGTGGTGCCCGCAGGCGGGGTCAACTGGATCGCCCTGGCCCTGGTGCTCGGTGTTCTCATGTGGACTCCAGTGTCGCGGCTGGTGCGCGGTATCGTGCTCAGCCTTCGGGAACTGCCGTTCGTCGACGCCGCACGGGTCATGGGAGCGGGAAACCTGCAGATCATGACGCGGCACCTGATCCCCAACGTCGCCGATCACATCATCGTGGCCGCCACCCTGATGTTCGGTACGGCGATCCTGGCCGAGTCCGGTCTGTCCTTCCTCGGTTTCGGGGTGCAGCCGCCGGACACCTCCCTTGGTCTACTGGTCTCGAACGCCCAGTCGGCCGTGCTCACCCGCCCCTGGCTGTTCTACTTCCCCGGCCTGCTGATCGTGCTGATCGTGCTCGCCGTGAACTACGCGGGGGAAGGGTTGCGTGATTCGGTCAACCCGAAGGCCTCCCTGGTGAACCCGTTGCAGGCGGCCCGACGCCGCCGCGACCAAGGCGCGCTGCCCACCGACATCCAACGCGGGTTGCTGGACGTGCGTGACCTGACCGTGGACTTCGGGGATCAGCAAGCCGTCAAGGGCATCGATCTGAGCATCGGCAACGGCGAAGTGCTGGCCCTGGTCGGCGAGTCCGGATCCGGAAAGTCGGTCGCCGCGCTGTCCGTGGTCGGGCTACTGCCGCCCAGCGCCGTCGGCGGCGGGTCCGTCCGCTTCGACGGCCAGGAACTGACGGGGCTGAACTTCCAGCAATGGCGTGCCTACCGGGGTCGACGCATCGCGGTGATCCTGCAAGATCCCTCGACCACGCTGAACCCGGTACTGACCATCGCGGCACAGTTCAAGGACTCGATGCGGCTGGCCGGTCCACTCCCACGCGATCACCGCCAGCGGATCATCGACCTGCTCGACGGCGTGGCGATCAAGGACCCGGCACGACTGCTCGACTCCTACCCGCACCAGCTCTCGGGCGGCATGCGGCAACGGATCGCGATCGCGCTCGCGATGGTGCACGATCCGGACCTGATCATCGCCGACGAACCCACCACGGCCCTGGACGTCACCGTGCAAGCGCAGGTGATGTCGACCCTGGCCCTGGCTCGGGAGCGCACCGGAGCGGCCATGCTGTTCATCACCCACGACCTGTCCCTTGTGGCCGGTATCGCGGACAAGGTCGCGGTCATGCGCGCCGGTCAGGTCGTCGAGCACGCGGACGTGTACACCATTTTCGACAATCCCAGCCACGAGTACACCCGCACCCTGCTCTCCCTCGCGCCCAGCCTCGCGCTGGCCCCGGCGTCTCAGTCGGCGGCCGCCGATCTTGAGGAGGACTCATGAGTGAACCACTGCTGCGCACCACGAACCTGGTGAAGCACTTCCGCCCTCCCCGCAGCGCTCGCCGCCGTGGCCAGGAAGTCATCCACGCGCTGTGCGGGGTGAGCATCCAGATCGAGCAGGGTCGCACCCTGGGTGTGGTCGGAGAGTCCGGTTCGGGCAAGACGACGCTGCTGCGGACTCTGCTCGGCTTGGAGCGGGCGACGTCCGGCACGGTGGAGTACGCCGGGAAGGACGTAACCACCATGCGCGGTGCCTCGGGACGGATGTTCCGCGCCAACGTCTCGGTGGTGTTCCAGGACCCGTACACCTCCCTCGATCCGCGGATGACCGTCTCGGACCTGCTCAGCCAGCCGGCCAAGATCCAGAGGCAACGTTTCCCGGCCACTCGGGTCTTCGACCTGCTCGACCAGGTGAAGCTGCCACGGACGAGCGCCTCGAAGTTCCCGCACGAGTTCTCGGGCGGGCAGCGCCAGCGCATCGCCATCGCGAGGGCGCTCGCCCTGGAACCGAACTTGATCGTGCTGGATGAGCCGGTGTCGGCGTTGGACGTGTCCGTTCAGGCCGAGATCGTGGCACTGCTTCGCGAGCTTCAGGCGGAGCGGGACGTCTCCTACCTGTTCGTGGCGCACGATCTGGCCGTCGTGGCCGACCTCTCGCACGAGGTCGGGGTCATGTACGGCGGGCAGATGGTCGAGCACGGACCGACTTCGCAGGTGTTGTACAACCCGACGCACCCCTACACGAAGGCGCTGTTGGCCGCAGTCCCGGTGCCGGACCCTCGGATCGAACGGGCGAAACCGCCGTTCCTGCGGCCGTTGTGGCCCACAGAGGACGATCAACCCAAGCCCTGCCCGCACGGAAGTCTGCTCAAACATCGGTGACACCGTCTGGTGTCGGAAAGGTCTGTGATGACCATCGAATTCGTGGTGGCTACCCCCCACGACGCTGTTGAGTTCAATGATGTTTACCGAAACACGACCGGTAGTGCCGGATACCTGGCGTGTAACAACATCTACAACCGGGTCGTGTTGAACGAGTGGTATGACATCAACCCCCATGCCGATCTGGCGACGCATTGGGAATGCCTGGACGGTGCCCGCCGCTGGCGCTTCCACCTCAACCACGCGGCACGCTGGCAGGACGGTACGCCACTGACGGCGCACGACGTGGCGTACACCCACAGCCACGCCAAGAAGATGGGCTACACCGGCGGGATGTTCCTCGGGGACGTGGAGCAGATCGTCGAGGTGGACAAGCACACAGTGGACTACCACCTGTCCGCACCGAACTCGGGTTTCCTGCTCATGTTGGGGAACTTCATCTTCGCGCACATCCTGCCCGCGCATCTGTACGAGGGCACCGACTGGGCCACCAACCCGCACAACTTCAAGCCGGTCGGCTCGGGGCCGTTCCGCCTGGTGGACTGGATTCCCGGCGACAAGGTCGTCATGGAGGCCGTCAAGGACCACTGGGGACCCAAGCCGGAGATCGACCGACTCATCCTCAAGATCGTTCCGGACCGCGACGAATGCGTGCGCATGGTCGCCCGCGGCGAGGCGCACATCGTCACCCAGGACACCTTGACGCGTGACCGTATGTCCCTGATGGACGACGCGGTGGACGCCGAGGTCCTCAAACGCCCCGGCCCCGGCATGGCGCTGTTGGACTTCAACCACTCCCACGAATCGTGGCGGGACGAGCGGGTTCGTCGCGCCGTCGCGCACGCCGTCGACCGCTCGGCCATCGAGAAGCTGGGCGACCCCGGCGTTTCCCAGGCGTGGAATCACTACCTGCTCGGTTCGACCGAATGGGCGTTCAACCCCGACGCCAAGGCGCCCGCGCACGATGTGGACAAAGCCGAGGAGCTGCTGAACGAGGCAGGTCGCACCCGGGACGCCAATGGCACGCGGGGGCCATTGCGACTGTTCTACATGGACACGTTCCACGGGCACCGCCCGTTGGCGCAGATCGTCTCCGACTCACTCGGTCGACTCGGCTTCGAGGTCACCTTCGAAGGACTGTCCTCGGTGGATTGGGCGCGGCGGATCCGCACCGATGGGGACTTCGACCTCATCGTGGTGGGCGGGGCCATGGCCCCCGACCCCGAGATCACCCGCACCAAGTACTCCACCGGCGGCAAGAACAACATGGCCGGACACCACAACCCGGACGTCGACGCCGCCTACACCGCCGCCCGCAGCGCCACCACCCTCGCGGAACGCGGCAAGCACTACAAGCAGCTGCAGGAGATCTGGGCCAGGGACACCGAATGGGTACCCCTGTTCTGGTACGGCACCTACTACCCGCGCAGCACCCGCTTCTTCGGCTGGGCCGATCAACTCGGCTATTCGATTCCGTGGTGGCACTGGGGCCGTATCCGCCCCGTGACCACCGATGCCGGCCTTTCCCAGTAGTAGTCCCCCGAAACGAAAGTGATGACGATGCGAGAACTGGTCGTAGCAACCCCCGTCGACGCGGTGGAGTTCAACGACGTCTACCGCAACACCACCGGTAGCGCCGGTTACATGGCGTGTAACAACATCTACAACCGGGTCGTGTTGAACGAGTGGTATGACATCAATCCGCACGCCGATCTGGCTACCCATTGGGAATGCCTCGACGGTGCCCGCCGCTGGCGCTTCCACCTCAACCACGCGGCACGCTGGCAGGACGGCGTCCCGGTCACCGCACACGACGTGGCGTACACCCACAGCCACGCCAAGAAGATGGGCTACACGGGGTCCATGTTCCTGGACGATGTGGAGCAGATCGTCGAGGTGGACAAGCACACAGTGGACTACCACCTGTCCGCACCGAACTCCGGTTTCCTCGTGATGCTCGGCAACTTCATCTTCGCGCACATCCTCCCCGCCCACCTGTACGAGGGCACCGACTGGGCCACCAACCCGCACAACTTCAAGCCCGTCGGCTCCGGCCCTTTCCGGCTGGTCGACTGGATTCCCGGCGACAAGGTCGTCATGGAGGCCGTCAAGGACCACTGGGGACCCAAGCCGGAATTCGACCGACTCATCCTCAAGATCGTTCCGGACCGCGACGAATGCGTGCGCATGGTCGCCCGCGGTGAAGCCCACGTGGTGCCGCAGGACACCCTCACCAAGGACCGACTCCACCTGTTGGACGGTGCCACCCACGCCGAACTGGTGACCTTCGAAGGCCCGGGCATGGCGCTGCTGGACTTCAACCACTCGCGCGAGTTGTGGAAGGACGAGCGAGTTCGCCGCGCCATCGCGCACGCCGTCGACCGCACCCCGATCGAGGCCCTGGCGGACCCTGGCATCTCCCGCGCCTGGGACCACTACCTGCTCGGTTCGACCGAATGGGCGTTCAACCCCGACGCCAAGGCACCCGCGCACGACATGGACAAGGCCGAGGAACTGCTGAACGAGGCCGGCGTGACCCGCGATGCCTCCGGTCAGCGTGGCGCCCTGAAGATGTTCTACATGGACACGTTCCACGGCCACCGCCCGTTGGCGCAGATCATCTCCGACTCACTCGGTCAGCTCGGCTTCGAGGTCACCTTCGAAGGTCTGACTTCAGTGGACTGGGCCGCTCAGGTCCGGGACGCCCACGACTTCGACCTGATCATCGTGGGCGGGTCCATGGCCCCCGACCCGGAGATCACCCGCACCAAGTACTCCAGCGGCGGCAAGAACAACATGGCCGGACACAACAACCCCGACGTCGACGCCGCTTACGCCGCCGCCAGGAGTGCCACCACCCTCGCGGAACGCGGCAAGCACTACAAGCAGCTGCAGCACGTTTGGGCTCGGGACACCGAATGGGTACCCCTGTTCTGGTACGGCATGTACTTCCCTCGCACCACCAACCACTTCGGATTCTCCGACCAGCTCGGCTGGTCCGTCCCGTGGTGGCACTGGGGTCGCGTGCGCCCGGTCAACTAGCCCGACCGTCGGCTGACCCAACACTTCGGGCGGTCACACAGGTTCTCGCCTGTGTGACCGCCCGAAGCGCGCACAGCGTCCGAACCTGCGGGTATGCGACGGCCCCATTGGTCCATAGTGGCACACACTTTCGCTCCCCCCGCGGCCACCGTCCACCTTGTGGCCAGAGCCGGGGCTCGTCGTCGCGAGACGGCCCCGCGCGTCGATAGGATGATCCGCCGACTGCGCGGCATGCGCGAAGCGCACCTATCGAATCAGTCCGGCGTCGCGAAGCCACACGTCGAGATCCGAACCGGCTTCGTCGACCTCCTCGCCGCGGATGGCGAGTCCGGTGGCGACCGTGGATGCCGGAAGCGCCTCACGGTAGTCGTCGTCGATCCCGCTCATCCCGCTGACGGCGAAGGTGACGAAGGGCAGGATCGTCTTACCGGCGAGGTCGACGCCCTCGACGAAGGTGGACATGATCATCGGGGCGCGCGTGTTCCACACCGGACTGCCGATCAGCACCGTGTCGTACCGACCGACGTCCGGCAACGGGTTCGCGATTGCGGGTCGAGCGTCGACGTCCTGTTCCTCGCTGTTGCGTTCCACGGTCTCGTCATAGGACTCGGGGTAGGGATCGGAGGGTTCGATCTCGTAGACGTCGCATTCCACGCGCTCGCGGATGAGATCGGCGAGCACTTCGGTGTTGCCCACGTCGAGGAGACGACGACCGCCGTTGTGGTAGTTCTCGCCCGCGCGCGAGAAGAACACGAGCAGCGTTGTGGCGTCCGGATTCGTGCTGATAGCGGGTTCCTCTTCTGTGGATCGATTTCCTGGCGGTCGCTGTCGAGACGCGCATCCGGTCAGCGCGGACGTGAGTCCAAGGGCGCCCATGAGGCTGGCGAAGAGGACGGCCCTGCGAGTGAACACCGTTGTCATGGCCCGAACCGCCGTGGTCGACGCCGTATCAAGGAACGTCACGGGTGGGCCCGGTGGTGTTCGACTCCGATGACCGGCGGTTTGCCTGTTCGGCGGTGGACCAACTGGCCAGCAGGCGAAGGCGTTCGTCCGAAGGTGACGCGGGTTCGGCGGTGTAGACCGTCAGGGTCAGTCCGGGTTCGGTGGTCAGTTCCATCGACTCGTAGGCGAGGTCGAGTTCACCGACGACGGCGTGGTGGAAGCGTTTGACGCCGCTGCCGTGGAGTCGGACGTTGTGCCCCGCCCAGCGGATGCGGAACTCATCAGAACGGGTCGACAGTTCACCGATGAGATCGTGGAGGGCCTTGTCGTGCGGGTCGCGGCCGGCTTCGGTACGCAGGATCGCCACCGTGATATCGGCCGTGGCCTCCCAGTTCGGGTAGAAACGGCCGGCTCGTTCGACGTCGAGGAAGGCGAACCGCGCGAGGTTGGCGGGTCGCTCGGGGGCCGCGAAGGCGTCGGAGTAGAAGGCGTGGCCGAATTGGTTGGCGGCCAGGATGTCCATGCGTCCGTTGCGCACGAACGCTGGAGCAGAGATGGCGTCGAGGGTGTGTCGCAGGCTCGGTCGAGGCGTCCACTGTGCGGAGGTCTTTCGACGCGGCCGTGCCTCGGGCGAACGGTTCGCGGCGCGGGCGAGGTCGAACAGGTAGGTGCGTTCGGCCTCGTCGAGTTGGAGTGCCTTGGCGACGGCGTCGATCACGCTCTCGGAGACGCCACCGAGGCTGCCGCGTTCGAGCCGCGAGTAGTACTCGACGCTCATATTGGCCAGCAGCGCGACCTCACCGCGACGTAGCCCCGGAACACGTCGCTTCGACCCGGGCGGCAGACCCGCTTGTTCGGGGGTGATCTTGGCGCGGCGCGAGGTCAGGAACTCGCGCACTTCGTCCCGGTTGTCCACGACCTCGACGTTACGTCGCGCCCGGAGCCTGAAGGGTGTATTGGCGGTACACGTCTCGACGGTGCGTTCCAAGGCACCCCGACGCGCGCTCTGATTGATGTTGAGCGGGCGGCCGACGGTCGGCCCGATCGACGAGAACATTCGTGATGCGCGTGTCGCCCGGTGAACGCGACGCGCCCGGCCGTCCACGGCGGCCGCGACAGGAAGTGACCTTTCATGCGTGGAGCAGTCCTACACTCCCCCGGCGACGTGCGCCTCGAACAACGCGCGGACCCGACCATTCTCAAATCCACCGACGCGATCGTCCGTCTGACCGCCACGTGCGTGTGCGGATCCGATCTGTGGGACTTTCGCGGTGTCAACCCGGTGAACCAGCCGACCCCGATGGGCCACGAGTACGTCGGCGTCGTCGAGGCGATCGGCGCCGATGTCGCCACCGTCAAGCCGGGCCAGTTCGTCGTCGGTTCGTTCGCCGCTTCCGACAACACCTGCCAGTTCTGCCGTGCCGGTTACCAGACGCACTGCGTCCATCGCGAATGGATAGGGCCGGGCGGCGCGCAGGCGGAACTGCTGCGGGTGCCGCTGGCGGACGGCACGCTGGTGGCGACTCCCGAAACGCCCCCCGCCGAGCTGATCCCGAGCCTTCTGGCCGCGTCCGACGTACTCGGCACCGGATGGTTCGGCGCGGTGGCCGCGGCCGTCGGGCCCGGCAAGACGGCCGCGGTCGTGGGCGACGGAGCCGTCGGCCTGCTGGCGATTCTCGCGGCGAAACAGTTGGGGGCCGAGCACATCATCGCCATGAGCCGCCATGAGTCCCGGCAAAAGCTGGCCCTGGAGTTCGGAGCCACCGACATCGTCACCGAACGCGGGGACGAGGGGGTCGCGCGAGTGAAGGACCTCACCGACGGGTTGGGAGCGCACTCCATCATCGAAGCGGTCGGAACACAGGAGTCCATGATGCAGGCCATCCGCTCGACGCGCCCCGGAGGACACGTCGGCTATGTCGGTGTGGCCCACGGTGTCGCGGTGCCCGGCGAAGAACTGTTCTTCTCCGGCGTGAACCTTCACGGTGGCCCAGCGCCGGTGCGACGCTTCCTGCCTCAGCTGATCGATCTCATTTGGAGACGCGAGATCGATCCGGGGAAGGTCTTCGACCTTCGACTGCCACTCGACCAGGTGGCCGACGGCTACCGGGCGATGGACGAACGACGTGCGATCAAGGTGCTGCTCACGCCGTGACGATCGAACGAACACCATCGAGAGGCTGAGTGCTCGGCGGCGCGCCGTTCCGGGGGCGACTCGGTGTGCCGCCGGCCCATCCCGGCTTCGTGCTCGACGCGACTACCTCGACTGCGGCGTCGCCGTCGTCTGATGTGGTCATTCGAGGCTCCCCGACGACGGACGGCGACCGGCGACGCTCATGGGACGTACGTCGAAGCGCGGGACCTCGCGCCGTCAGGAAGAAACCGGGCTCCGCCCGTCGACGGACAGCGGGACGGTGATCTCCCGGTGCAACCCGCGTCCCGCCAGATCCCATATCCGAATCGTCCGATCGCTTCCGGTGACGGCGACCGTCATGCCGTCCATTTCGACGCACGCGACGGCCCGAACCCAACGGTCGTAACCGGCCAGCAACGCGAGTTCCGTTCCGGTAGTAAGGTCCCACATCCGCACCGATCGATCATCGCCGCCGGTGACGGCGATCGGCCAGCCGTCGAGGTCGACGCAAGTCACGGCCAGTACCCCGTCGAGGTGTCCGATCATTGTGGTCAGTTCGGTTCCGGTGGCGAGGTCCCACATCCGCACCGTCCGATCCTCACCGCCGGAGACGACGACGGGCCGACCGTCCAATTCGATGCATGCGACGGCCCGAACCGCGCCGTTGTGCCCGGTCATCGTCGTCCGATCGACCCCGGTAACAAGGTTCCACACCTGGACCGTTCCGCCACTGCTGCCGGTGACCACGACCTTCGCTCCGTCGAACTCAGCGAACGCCACCGCCTCGACTCCACCATTGTGGCCAGTTAGCGCAGCCAGCTCGGCACCTGTGGTCAGATCCCAGACCCGCGTCGTTCCATCACCGCCCCCGGTGACCGCGACCGGCCTACCGTCGATTTCGGCGCACACCACGGCGTTCACGCTGCCACGATGACCGGTGATCGTGTTGAACTCGGTTCCGGTGCCGAGATCCCACACTCGCACCGTCTGATCCTCGCTGCCGGTAACGGCTATCGGTCTGCCTTCCAACTCACAGCACGCCACGCCCAACACCGCCTCGTAGTGTCCGGTCATCGCGGCGAGTTCGGTGCCGGAGGCAAGGTCCCAGACCCTAACGACTCCGTCGCCGCCACCAGTGACGGCGACCGGACTGCCGTCGAGTTCAGTACACGCGACGGCATCCAGCTCGGGACCGGAGAGTCCACCCAGGTCGATGCCCGTGATGAGATCCCAGACCCGGACGATCCGGTCGTAGCCACCGGTGACCGCGACCGGTCGGCCATCGAGTTCGACGCACGCGACAGCTTCGACCTCGTCGTCGTGGCCGGTCATCACCGCTCGTTCGGTACCGGTGGCCAAGTCCCAGACTCGTACGGTGCCGTCGACGTCGCCGGTGACGGCGACCGGATCGCCGTTCAGCTCGACGCACGCCACGGCCCACACTCCACCCGTGTGGCCGTTCAACACCGCGAGTTCGTCGCCCGTCGCCAGATCCCAAACCCGTACGGTGCCGTCATCGCCGCCGGTAACGGCAACTGGATCGCCGTTCAGCTCGACGCACTCCACCGCTCGCACGTGCCCACTGTGCCCGGTGAATGTGGTGAGTTCGGTGCCGGTCGCCAGCCCCCAGACCCGTACGACCCCATCGTCACCGCCTGCGACTGCGACCGGATCGCCGTCGAGCTCGGCACAAGCCACCGCTCGTACGCGACCACTGTGCCCGGTGAATGTGGTGAGTTCGGCGCCGGTCGCCAGATCCCAGACTCGTACGGTTCCGTCGTCGCCGCCGGTGACGGCGGACGATCGGCCCTCCAGTTCAGCACACGCCACGGCCAGTACCGAGCCATTGTGGCTGGCCAATGTGGTGAGTTCGGTGCCGGTCGCCAGCCCCCAGACCCGTACGGTTCCGTCATCGCCGCCAGTGACGGCGACGGCTCGACCCTCCAGCTCGGCGGACGCCACGGCCCGAACCGCATCCGAGTGCCCGGTGAGCGCCTCAAGGAGGGCCGGATCAAAGGTTGACCGCGTAGCCCAGCGCGCCCGACCGGCGGCATGGTGTTTCGGATGTGGATGGGTGCCTTGTCCGACGGCGCCAACGTAATCGTCCGATATGGCCATAGGGCCGGCTCCTCAAGGGTTGTTGGACGGGGCTGATCGACGGGTCCTTGACGAAGCGGTCGAGCGAGCCGGGTGCCGTCGACGTCGACGCCCGTGCGGGAGTGAGTTTCGATTCGCTCCGATGCGTGCCGCCGACCGGACAGGCGCTCCACCGAGTAGAGACGTGCGTCGTCGAACGACGGCCGCAACGCGTTCCGCTGCGGCCCTGGGCAGCCCGAAAGTTCCACCCACGGCTCATCTGCTGCACGTGGACCGTCCTGACCAACCCCGCCAACGGCCATCACCACCGCGAGGCGAGGGGTGTCGGACACCACGGCCTCCCAACGTCCACACAGTTCGTCGAATCTTAGCGACCGTCGCGTGACCCCTCTAGCCCCCATCGACGGCGTAGCGCCTCCATCGCCTGGTGATCTTGCGGGTCGCGCCCCGCTTCGTTGCCCGCCGCCGTGTGCGGGCTGTCGCACGGATGCCTTCGTCCATCGTGTGTGGATGTTCCGGGCGTCCCGACCCCACGACGACGGAATCGCTGCACGGCTCCATAATCCGCCGATGAGTGCCGGTGAGCACGATGGACCCGCGGACACAACCACCGCACTCGCGGTCCAAGAAGAAGATTGTGGAGAGTCAACGCGGATCTATTGACATTCGATAGATATCGGTTGATAATCGATGCATGAATCGCCTCGTCGTCGCGCTACTGCAGGTCGGTATCGGATTCACCGTGCTCGCGGGCGTCTTCGCTCAGGTCGTCGTGGTCCCGGGAGCGATCGCCGAAGAGTCGGCATTGGACCCGTTCGTCGGGTACTTCCGCGGAGAGTTCACCGCCGTCGGCATCCTGGGGATCGCCTGCGTCCAAGTCGTTCTCGTGTCGACCTTCGTCCTGCTCACCATGACGCAGGACGGAAGGATCTTCTCGCGGCGCGCTTTCATGTGGGTGAACAGCATCATCGGCGCGATCTTCGGTGCCTCCGCGTTGTGCGTCGTCGTATTCGTCGCGGCCATGACCGTCCCGCCCGCGTCCGACGGTGACGGGATGAGCTCGCTCGGGTACATGTTGAGCGGATTCGGAGGTGCCGGAGTCTGCCTCGGTCTCGCGATGATCGTCTTCGTGCTGCGCGGGCTGCTGAGCCGGTCCATCAACCTGCGCGAGGAGCTGGCCCAGGTCGTCTGACGACCAGCGCGCACGATCCCGACGAGTTGAACCGATTCGGACCTTCGATGGCGCTCAACCGCCGGTGGCCACCGAGTGGTCCGCCTGTGCAAGGACGCGGGTCGCGAGCGCGGCAATGGTGTCGGCGGATCGGGTTCCCCGGTTGTCCCGCGCGGCGAAGGCCGCGAGCCCGGTGAGGTTCTCCGGGACACGGGGGCGGTCGAGCAGGTCGGCGGTGCGCGCGTAGTCGACCTGCGTGTGGTGGACGGGAATGTCCTCGATCTCGGTGCCGTCGAGTCGAGCATGGACGACGTCGTAGAACCGTTCGAGCCGGAACGCGGTGCGCTGCCACCAATCCCCGCCCCGAGCGTGAGAGAGCACGACCGCGATGGTCGCGGGGACGAGTCCGGTCAACGCCGTGGTCTCGTCGGGAGCGCGGTGATCGTCGTCGGTGGCGTTGGTTATCCAGACACTGGTGAGCAGGCTGGAGGAAGTCACCTCTTCCGTGACCAGGGTGGCCGGATCGTGGAAGACGTCGAGTGGGTCGGACGCGTCGTCGCGCACGACCATGCTCCCCGCGTCCGAGCCGGGATCGGCGAGTACGGCGGCGATCGCGGCGTGGACGGCGTCGAGCGACGTCCACGAGACGAAGCCCTCCGCCGGCATGCCGTCGAGCCGGGAACCCGCGACGACCAGGCCGGCCAGAACCGCGTACAGGGAGCGGAACTCGTCGGCGGGAGCCCGATCGCGAACATGCCGAGAGACGGACGCCACCGAGATCGCCTCACCGCCTTCGATTCGTGTCCACAGTTCACCCGTCAGGTCTATCCATGGTGCACAGCGGGTCAGGTCGTCGGGGTCGACGCTGTCGCGGTCGGGTCGGGCCCGGGTGGAGCGGCGCTTCGGTTCGATCGGCGGTCGTCCGCACAGGACGGTCCACGCCTCGATCGCGAGCTCCATAGCCGACGATGCCATAGCGGAATCGGGCAGCATCCGCCCGATCCATCCGCGCAGTTCGTCGCGGGTGTCACGCACCGTGCCGGGAAACGCCCAGGTGTCGGTCGTCTCGTCCCGTTCGGGATGGTCGCCCCGTTTCGGGCAGGACGCCTCGACCAGGAGGCCCAACGCGGAGGACGCCGCGATCAGCTCGGGCAAGCCGATTCCGTCGGCCAGGGTTCCTCATTGGCGGTGGCCGTCGCCCACGACCGGCCGTGCATCACGACGTGGGGTTCGCGGTACGGCATCCGGCGCGACCCGTCGCGTCGGGTACCACCGAGCCAGAACGCCAAGCCGACGCTTTCGAACAGTCCCCCGGGGTCCGTCGCGGGCCACACCTCGTGACGGTCGACGATCCACGCTGGAAGGTCGATCGCGGCGGAGTCGAGAAGATCCACCGGCCATGGCGTCCATTCTCCGTAGTACGCTCCCGGCCAGACCCCCGCTGCGAGCAACGACAGCAACTGCGCTCGGTGCGCGCGGGCGTCGTGTTCCTCGTCGAGCACCGAGGTGACCTCGATCGGCCCGCCGACCAACAGCTCGCACAGGGTCCGCGCGGTGGTCAGCAGCGTCCCTGCGGCGGTCGCTTCGGATACCTCGGTCACGCGCGTCATTCTAGGTCGGCTCACCGACAACGTATTCCCAAGTCGGTGAGCCGCCCATAAATGTCCACTGTGCTATATGTCTGCCTCCAAGGTGCTGAAAGTGCACCGCGTGGGCGCGGCAAACCATCGGTCGTCGGCCGTGACGGCGTTCGAACGGCGCGATCACAGCGGCGTCGGCCACGCTGTCGCGGAGAGACCCATGTTCGACGCCGATCACGAATGCGGGCTTCAACCGTCGGCGTGCCGACGCCGCAGACGGTCGACGTCAAGGTGAAGGCATCACGGCTCGATGATGGCGAAGTCCGGGTCGCCCGGATCGAGGACACGCATGAACTCCGCGATGGCGGAGCGGTCGCCGTCGATGCTCAGGCCGTCGCCCTCGGCGGCTTCCACACCTCGCGCCATGAGGGCCCCGAGCGCGGAACGAGGAACGGTCACGGTGGCGGCGACGTCCCCGGCACCGTCCCGCACGTACGTGAGGACTCCATTGCGGAGGCTCACCCGGTACTCGGCGTCGTGATCGGGGAAGATCCACCGGAAAACCTGGTCGAGATCCCAGGCCGCGGGGCCGTCGATCTGCACCGCGAGCGCGTCGAAGAACATCTCCGGCGGGAGTTGCGCGATCATGTCGGGCGAACTCGGCACCGTCGGCGTACCGAATCCGCCTTGGCGCAGCTCCATCGCGCCGGAGAGGTAGTTGTTCCGCCAGGTTCCGTTCTCGGAACCGAACCCGAGCTCTTCGAGGACGTCGGCGAGCAGGCCTCGCGCCTTCTTGTCGGTCGGATCGGCGAACACGACGTGGTCGAGGATCTGCGCCGCCCAGCGAAGTTCGCCACCGTTTCGGGCCTCCTCGGCCTTCCGCATCACCGTCTCGGCGCCGCCCATCAGTTCGACGTACCGGGTGGCGGCCTCGACGGGCGGAAGCTGCCACAGGCGAGCCGGATTTCCGTCGTACCAACCCATGTAGCGTTGATAGACGGCTTTGACGTTGTGGCTGACGGAGCCGTAGTAGCCGTGCGTACTCCATTGGAGCTCGAGCGCCGGTGGCAGTTTGAGCAGCTCGGCGATCTCGATGCCGGTGTATCCCTTGTTCAGCAGCCTCAGCGTCTGGTCGTGGATGTACGCGTACAGGTCGCGTTGGTCGCCCAGGAACGCGCGAACCCGATCGGTGCCCCAGGTGGGCCAGTGGTGCGAGGCGAAGACGACGTCGGTTCGGTCTCCGAACAGCTCGATCGCCTCGGTCAGGTATCTCGCCCACGCGTGGGGGTCCCGAACGAGCGCGCCGCGCAGGGTGAGGATGTTGTGCAACGTGTGAGTGGCGTTCTCGGCGATGCACAACGCCCGCGCGTCGGGGAAGTAGAAGTGCATCTCGGAGGGTGCCTCCGACCCCGGCGCCATCTGGAACTCCATCGGCACACCGTCAACGGTGAGGGTCTGGCCCGTTCGGGAGATCTCCGTCGTCGGCGGGATGAGGCTGACGGTGCCCGTCGAGGTCGTCTGGCCGAGGCCGGCTCCGACACCGCCTCCCGGGTCGCGCGGCAGCATCGCTCCGTACATGTACCCGGCGCGCCTGGCCATCGCGGTTCCCGCGTAGACGTTCTCGGCGATGGCGTGCTCCATGAAACCCTCCGGCGCGATCACGGGCACGCGACCCGAGGCCACGTCCTGTTCCGACACGACGCCCTTCACACCGCCGAAGTGGTCGACGTGGCTGTGCGTGTAAATGACCCCGGTGACGGGTCGATCCCCACGATTGGAACGGTAGAGGGCAAGAGCCGCGTCAGCGGTCTCGACGGAGATCAGCGGATCGATAACGATGACTCCCGTCGCCCCCTCGACCAGGGTCATGTTGGACAGGTCGAACCCGCGAACCTGGTAGATGCCGTCGGTCACCTCGTAGAGGCCCTGTTTGGACACCAGCCGCGACTGACGCCACAGACTGGGGTGAACGGTATCGGCGGGCTCCCCTGACAGGAAGCCGTACGCGTCGTTGTCCCAGACGATGTCACCCTTGTCGTTTCGGACGACCCCAGTGGCCGGCGCGGCCAAGAATCCTCGATCCGCGTCGGTGAAGTCCTGGTCATCGTTGTTCGGGTATGGGTTCTCTGTCATCCCGGTTCCGCCCCCTCGCCGCTTAAGTCGTGGCGCCAGCCTAGTAAGACACCGAACCCAGCGCGAGATATTCACTACCTTGAGTCGCTTTGTGTCCGATTCGTACGGCGCCGACCTGCCGCCGACGCCCACACGACCGCCGCAAATGCGCGGTTATGCCCGAAATGTCGACTACGGTGGCGATCGTCATGTCCGCCCATCGCGAGCTCGGGAGCATTCGGATCATGTCGGCACCCTCAGAAGTCAGACCTCACGCCCTTCTCTCAACCGGCGTGGCCCTGACCGTCATCGGCGTCGCCTTCGGCATCGCCGGCCTCATCACATCGACGGCGGTTCGGGCCGCGGAACCTCAGCGCGCCGAGAGCACCCTCGTCGAACTGTCGATTACGGAGATACCGCCGATTCCCGTCGACGCCTTCGCGGGGCTGTACGGCACGGCGACGACACCCGACACGACGCAGACCTCGGACGAGGACCTCGGCGACTTCAGCGATCCGGACGAAACGCTCACGTATGTGACGGTCAACGGCACCGAGGTCGTCGAGACGTCCTGGGACTCGGCGTCCGGCCAACTGACCGCGCGTGCCAACGCGACGTCGTTCGAGCTGGACTACAACGAGGTCAACGACTTCCTGACCGCCGGCTCGGTCGACGCGTACGCGCGCTGCATCGATCGAGGTGACGCGCTCGCCTACGCGCGCAGCGACGGTTCACAGGCAGAGGTTCTGGGCCGTGGCGTCGCGAATGGGGTGCCGACCCTGATCACCGTCACCGGGGACGAACTCAACATGCCATCGGTGAGCGTCGCGAATCTCACCGTTCTCGAACAGACCGTCGAGAACGTCGTCAACGAACCGGGCCAGATCAGCGCCGAGGCGTACCTGCACTACACCATCACGGCCGAACTCTACGACGACAACGGCGATTTGATCTACAGCGGATCGATGGTGGACATGAAGCTTGGCCACGTCGTCGTCGAGTGTCTGCCGTCCGTTCCACCGACGACCGCCAGCCCGACGGGCCAGGACGTGACCGGAACACCCAGCGATGACCCCACGGGTCCCACCGGCGACCCGACCGACGACGTCCCCACCGAGGACCCGACGACAGGGGAACCCACGCGGGAGCCGAGCGCCTCGATGAGCCAGCCGGGACTGCCGCCTGGAAGCACGGCCCACTCCGGCACGAACCTACCGGCGACCGGAGGTTCGGTGGGGCCACTGCTCGCGATCGGAATCCTCGTAACAGGCATCGGCACCACCCTGATCTGGTTCAGCCGTCGGGACGTCCCGAAGCACTAGCGGCCACCACCGAACGGCGTCCCGATGCCCGGACGGTCGCGATTGACACCGTCGTTGGTGAACCGGCCGAGAACCGCTGTCGCGCTTCGGTTTCGATCATTCGACGGGTTCCGAATCCATAGGAGGGAGACTGCGGCGACCCCAGAATAGGACGGCGGGACGTCGGTCGCGATCCAAGGTCAACGCGAGGAGCTCACTGAAACCATGCCTATCCCGAACTGCATGAACCAGGAACCGGTCAATGACCGGACGGGAATCTCCCTTTGTACCCGGGAGGGCGAGGCCCGCGACCCCACAGTTTCACAGCGCGCGAAGGCATCTCGATTCGAGCGTCGCTCCCCTGGACAGATGGAGGGGCGAGAAGGCCCAGACTCGCGCATCGCAGCGATTCTCCACGTCGGAAGTCGTCGATCGTGATTGGATTCTCGGCACCGTCCAGATTCACTTCATCCGGGTGGTACTCCTTCCAGCCGACGATGAGATGTGTGGCGACCCAACTGTCCCAGGGGACCTGGACGGCGTTCTTCGAGATCGCGACCTCACTGACAATGTCCTCCTCGCCCAAGTGCACACAGTCACCGTAGTTGGCGTGGTACGGCGGGGATCCCGACAACGGAATGAGGACGTTGGGAATCAGCCCAAAGGCGATAAGAGCGCGGCAGCGGCCGCGAAGAGCCCACTTCCGACAGTCCGATAGGTACGGCGCCTCTTCGTGTTCCCCTCGGGCGTGGCCTGCTCGCGCCCGACGGACCTGCCCGTCTCCGGCGCGTCGCCGTTGGGCCTCCCAACAGGCCTCCTGCTGCGATGAGATCGCCTCCCTTGCTGCGGTGACCGTACGGTCGATGAACGGATGGCGATGGTGTCGAGTTGTTCACGTCCGAGAAGAGCGTCCTGATCGGGCAGTGGAATGTGGATGCGCGGTTGGGATGCGCGCGACTGCATCTCCTTGGCCATCCGAACGTCGTCCGACAACTGCCGCCAGGAACGACGATCCTCGACGGTGTCTCCGGCGCGGAGTCGCCGCCACTCGTGGGAATCCGTCTCGGGATAGGTACGACGGAAGTAATCGAGGATGGCCCCGTCGATGTCCAGGCCGCCCACATCGCGGAGCCCTTGCCAGGACGTCGTCACCCCTTATCCAGGAAGACCGGGCGGCCTACTGCGCACCATAGGGACATTGAGGACAGCACGGCAACCTGGCGCGGACCACGGCGGAGTCACAGCCGGCCAACGCTCATCCGGCTTTTGCCTCTAGAAGCGCGATCGCGCGGAGCCGGTACATAGCACTGCGTGTCGCTTATCGACCTAAAACATCCCTTTCGTCACAATTGTGAGCGAAAGGGTCGCGATGTCCTCGGGTGCCAGTTGTGGTCGCGTGGGAATCCGCGGACCCGTTCAGCCCACGATCTTAGGAGAAGGTAATGCGTATCAAACAAGTCCTCACGACGGTCGCCGCCGTCGCGATGACGGTCGCGACGGTGGCGGTGCCCGCCGCCAGCGCCTCGGCCGCCGAGTCGCCGCGAGAGACCACGATGGTCAAGGAGGTCGAAGCGACCACCGTGTGCGGGGACAAGTTCGCGCTCTACTCGGATGGCCGATGGACCTATACAGAGGCCCGTTTCTGCCTCGGCACCGACGGCTCCCAGGTATGGCCCGTCCTCGAATACTCCGAATGCCAGTACTACTGGGGGGCGGCCTGGTACTACGCGAACGCGAAGTACCCCTGCAACTTCGACTTCAGCTACACCGTGACCCGTAACGGACAGGAGCTGCTGGACGGTTCCAGCTCCGGCAGCGGCGGCCCCAACGGCGTCGTCCAAGGCAACGCAACGAACTGCGCCGGACCCGGGAACTACACGCTCAGGGCCCGGTACGTCCTGAGCGGACCATACTGGACCGACACGCAGATCGACTCGGGCTACCGGACGTACAACCTGAGCCTGCCCTGCAGTTGACGATCACCTCGACCACCGGGCCTGACGTCCGTACGGGCCCGGTGGTCGACCGAAACCTGCCACACCCTGCTCTCCGCGACACCTCGCCCGGACCGGACCGGACCGGACCGACCATCCTGGTCACGCCATTGACGAGTGGCTATGAACGGATGGCCGAACTACTCCTAGACGACGCAGAATTCGTTGCCCTCCGGGTCCTGCAACAAGACGGCGTAGTGCGCCATGTCCGGCTTATCCGTTGTCCGCAGGACTTTGGCGCCGGCTTCGATCAGGCTTTCCACCTTGGTGGTGACCCGCTGCGTTCGTACCGCAAGCGGAACATCGCGCCCGCCACCGACCTTCAGGTCGAAATGAATTCGGTTCTTGCCGGCCTTGACTTCCGGCACCACCTGGAACCACACCCGGGGCCCCTTCCCGGCGGGATCGACGATCGACTCCGGGTTGTCACCCACGCCGACGGGCAACTCCTCCTCAGGCACGCCCATGGCCGCCCAATACTCCCGCCACGTGGCGTGGCCCCCCGGCGGAGGTTCGGGTACGTACCCCAGAGCCTCGCTCCAGAACGCCACCAGCCTCTCTGGGTCGGCACAGTCGATCGTCAGTTGCAGAGTCAGCTCCATCGTCGGATCCTGGCAGACACGTCTGACATTCATGCGTGACCGAGCCGCCGACTGAAGGGACGCGCTTCCGCGACGAGCGCTATGGGCGCACAGCTGGGGTTTCGAAGACAACGCCATCGGAAACTTCTGGCCCACAAGCAGACCATGGACCGGTGCATCCAGAACCAACGGAGATCGGCGGCACATCCGCTGGATTCGTGGTATGGACATGCATTGATTCCTAGCGAACGTGCGTTTCGGCTGCGGGCCATGGCAGAATCCGGGATTCGTTCTGTTCCTTCTCCCCCCATAAGGAGGCGACCATGCGTCGTATCATGCGGGCCGGTCTGGTTTTGCTCCTCGCCGGGCTCGCGGTCATGGTGCCCGCTGGACCGGCACACGCCGACGCCGTCGTTACCGTGTCCGTTCCCGACGGTCTGCCGCTCAACGTGCGATCCACGCCGAGCGTGAACGCCGAGGTGGTCGGCAGCCTCGCCAACGGCAGCCAGGTGACGATCACCTGCTACAGCCACGGCGACACCGTCCAGGGCATCGGCGGTGCCACCGATGTCTGGAACAAACTCCCCGGAGGCGGTTGGGTCACCGACGGCTACCTGGAGACCGGTTCCAACGGACCGGTCGTGCCGGCCTGTGCGGCCGGTGGCGCCCAGTTCAAACTGCCCTTTCTCGCTGGTGCCGCGTACACCGTGACCCAGACCCCGGGTGAGGGCTACTCGCACAACGACGACTACAACCGGCATGCCGTCGACTTCGGCACACCGACCGGGACCCCGATCGTCGCATCCGCGAGCGGCACCGTCTACTTCGAAGGATGGGCCACCGGCGGAGGCGGCATCATGGCCTTGGTGGACCACGGCAACAACCAGTGCTCCCAGTACGCCCACCTGGACTCGACGATCATCAACATCGGAGACCAGGTCGTTCAGGGACAGCAGATCGGCACCTCCGGAGGCACCGGAAACGTGACGGGACCGCACCTGCACTGGAACATCGTCTACTGCGACAGCCAGATCAGCCGCGAGATACCCAACACTGTGGAGACCGGCACCAACTACCCCACCGGTTCCGCGCCAGTGAGTCAGAACGGCTGACGATCTGACGCACACCCCCGAGTTCCCGCACCCGGCAAATGCGGGAGCTCGGGGCGTGTCAGACCGAGCAACGAAGGTCCACACGGGAAGCGGTCAGCAGCCGCTGCCGAGTCGCTCGTCATCGGAGTCGACCTGGGGTCGCCTCCGTCGACTCAGGACCGCGATGGCGGCGAGCATCGCCAGGAGATAGACCCCCAGTCCGATTTGCGGGACGAGGATGACGCCCAGGATCACGCTCGTCCAGTTCCCCATGACGTCGGCGAGCGCGGTCAGTGCCATCGACCAGCTCATGACGGTGCTGAACCGGCGTCCTCGGAATGACTGCTGCCGCAGGGTCGTGGTCAGTACGGAGCGGACGCGCGAGGTGATCGCTATGAGTAGTACGTATGTCAGTCCGGCGATCCAGTTCGCGGGTGTCGGAAGGAATGTGATGCCGAGGATCGCGAGCGTCAGGATTCCGACGGCGGACACGTACGCGACCAGCAAGGCGTTCTCGATCGAGAGGCGTCTACGTAGCAGCGGCGCCGCGTGTGGGCCGATGGTGGCGCCGACACCGAACACCGCGATGACGGTGCCCAACGCGGTGGTCGCGGGCCATCCGGTGCTTCCCGCGATCCACAGGTAGACGTAGATGCCGCCCATGACGGCACCGAGCTGGGTGATGAACGAGACTGCGGGCGAGGCGGGTCCGGTCCGCACCAGGTCAGCGGCGAATTCCCTCAAGGTCGTCTTCTTGCCGAGGGCGCCGAAGTCCTCCACGTCCTGGTCCGCGACCGGCTTCGCCACGAGTGTCCTGGCCGACACCAGTCGAAACACCGTCCCTCCTGCCGAGAGCACCATGTTGACGCCGATCAGCCACGAGATCGAGTACCCCGCGACGACGCTGCCGAGCGGCATGCCGATCACCAGGCCTATGAACGCCATAATGGAGTAGATCGCTGTGTTGAACCTCAAGGCGTGCTCGGAATCCAACTGGGCCAGCTGTTGCGCGTAGAACTCCTCCACGATGTCGGAGGCGGCGGGGAAGACGGACGCGACCAGGAGATAGGCGATGAGGATGGGAGCCGCCGCCGACGGATACAGCAGCAGGGCGCCGAGGGCGAGCAGCGACATCAACGCCTCCGTCGCGTCGGAGGCGATCAGAACGTTCGCCGGGTTGTAGCGGGAGAACACCCGCGCGAACAGCGGTGCCGCGAAGGTCAACGCTTGTCCCACCGTCGCCAGGACCGCGATCCACACGACGGGAAGGATTCCCGCGGCGACGGTTCCGTTCGATCCGCCTTCGATGATCCGGGTCCCGATGATCGAGACCACCAGCCCGACGGTCATCCACCGCCTGGCACGCAGGATGATCGCGTGCGAATGGTCCGCGACCCTAACCACGACAATCCGGTTCGTCACGCCTCGCCGACATCGCGCCGTCCGCGTCGAACGCGAAGGCATGGCGATCCGCGCCCGGAAGCGGCCTCGAAGTCAATGTGGATTCCTTCGCGTCGCAGGAGGTCTCCGAGCAATCGTGCGGATGAAACTCGGATCATGAGTCCAATGTCCTCGGATCCTCCGCATGATCGTTGCGCGGGAACGAGTCCCGCGCAATCTCGATAACCTACGGCAAGGGACGCCAACCGTCGACCGCTTATCGCGCCCGAGCGCGGTTTGGAGCGATTCCCCTGAGCCAGACATCCATCAGTCGGGTACGGGATCAGGAGCTCGCCGGTGCGGTGACGCGCACGAGCATCTTGCCGATATTGGCGCCCCGCATCATGGCCAGGAAAGCGTCGACGGTGTTCTCGATTCCGTCGACAATGGTCTCGTCGTAGGCGATCTCCCCCGCCGCGAACCACTTGCGCATCTTCTCGTTGAACTCCGGGGCGAGCCCCAGGTAGGCGGAGAGGGTGAATCCCCTGAGGGTGAGGCCACGGGTGATGAGGTTGGCCATGTTGTCCGGTCCGGGGGTCTTCTCGGTCGCGTTGTATTCGGTGATCGCTCCACACAGCGCGATGCGCCCGTTGTCCTTCATTACGTCGAGACCGGCTTCGAGGTGGTCTCCCCCGACGTTGTCGAAGAACACGTCCACTCCATCCGGTGTGAGGGCGGCGAGCTGTACTCGCACGGGTGCGTCCTTGTAGTTGAACGCCGCGTCGTAGCCGTACTTCTCGGTCAGGAGTCGTACCTTCTCGGGGGTTCCGGCTGAGCCGATGACGTGTTTCGCGCCGAGACGCTTCGCGATCTGACCGGCGGCGGTGCCGACGGCCCCGGCGGCGCCGGAGACGAACACCGTCTCACCGCGTTGGAGCCCCGCGATCGCCGTCAGGCCAACGTATGCGGTCAACCCGGTCATGCCGAGGACGCCCAGGTACAGCGAGAGCGACGCGCCGGGTATCTCGGGCACGACCCGGAAAGTCTTCGCCTCGTCTTGGACGACGTCGCTCCAGCCGTGTTGGTGCAGGACCACGGCACCGATGGGGACGGCTTCGACGGCGGACTCCACGACCCGGCCGACCGCGCCGCCGGTGATGACCTGACCGAGCGCGTAGGGGGCGACGTAGCTGCGGACGTCATTCATCCGGCCCCTCATGTACGGGTCGACCGAGACGAACTCGTTGACCACGCGCACCTGACCCGGCTGAAGGTCTCCGTACGCGACTTTCACGACGCGAAAGTCGTCGTGAGTGGGCCAGCCGTACGGGCGGGCGGCGAGTTGGATCTGGGTGCTGACGACGTCGGACACGGTGGTTCTCCTTCTGGCTGGTCGATCTGGACGGATGTGGACGCGTGGTCGGTTACAGCGACAGCCCGACGGCGAGGGCGATGACTCCCAACAGCGGCACGAGGCCCTGTTTGACCGCCGCGCCGCGTTTGCTCGGCGAGGAGAGGAACAGCACGAGTGCCGCCGCGAACATCGAACCCGTTCCCGCGAACACGAGCGCCGCACCGGCACCGGTTTGACCGACGGCGACGAGCACGATTCCGACGATCGCGACGACGGCGAGGAACAGGTTGTAGAAGCCCTGGTTGAACGCCAGTTCCTTGGTGGCTTGGGCTTCCTCGGCGGAGATCCCGAAAATGGAGCGGGCCTTCCTCCCGGTCCACACGATGGACTCCAGGTAGAAGATGTATACGTGGACGAGGGCCGCGACGCCCGCGAGTACCAGACCGGCGACGACCATGGGAGCTCCTTCGGTGTCCGCTCGCGACTGTGTGTCGGACAAGGACGGTCCTTGCCTGCGAACCATCAAACCGTAACCACGGTCGGCGGCCGCGCGAATGAGCGAACCTGTCGAAGCCGATCACGGCGAACGATGTCAGGCACCAGGGCCGTGCTCGGTCCTACTGTCCGCGTCCCTCAAGGTCGACATCAGGGCCGTTTCCCGGATTGCCCTTGTCGGAGTCCATCGATAGGGTGAGGTCTGCTTTCCAAGGCGCGGAACCATAGTCGGAACGTCAATGTTCTTTGTGGAGGATTCATGGAGTTCCCGGACGATCTGCTCGCACCGGGCGAAGTGGTCGCCTACAGGTTCCGGCCCCACCCCACGATTCTGATCAACGCGCTCGCCTGGGCGGTCGTGGGCACGGCGGCGCTCATGTACGTGATGGCGCAGTTGAGAACCGTCCCGCCGAGTGAGGGAATCCTGACCGCCTGGGCCGTCTGGTTCCTCTTCGCCGCCAACGTGATCAGGACGATGTTGATCTGGCGCTTCACGTATTACGCGCTGACGACGACTCGCATCATGTGGCGAACCGGAATGATCTCGCGCAACACGATCGAGATCCCGCTGTCCAAGATCGACCACATCAACGTCGGCGAGGGCCTGTTGGCCCGCATGTTCAAGTACGGCGACATGACCTTGAGTTCGACGTCGATCAAGGGCAAGATCGTGTGGCGCGCGGTACCGGAGGTGAGCACCGTCCGCACCGTGTTGGCGCGGCTGCGCCAGGAGGACCAGGAGCGCCGCACCATCGCCTGATGCGGGATCTTCAAGGCCCTCAACCGATCGCGGGCACTCAGTTGCCGGTGGACAGAAGATGTTCGAATGCCGGGGACGGTGGGTAGACACGTTCGCTGGGGAACAGGCGCGAGGCTTTTGTGGCGTGCCCGGTCCGCATCAGTGCCGCCGCCTTGCGGACCTGCGGTGTAAGGTCGGTGAGGCTGACGATCCACTCCTCGACGAAGGTTCGGATCAGGTGGCGTCCGATGCCGACCTGGATGCTGTAGTGGTTCAGGGCGGCTCCCCGCGCGGAACGCTCCGGGTCCCATTGGACGTGGACGGGCGCACTCGCGACGGCAGTCGGATCACCGGTCGTCAACACCGCGTCGGACAGGGCTCTCTCCCAGCCTTCGCGGGTCATGCGGACCGCGAGAATCCGTTCCTGGCCGGGTTTTCGGCCCCAGTTGCTGCGATGCATCAGCCACAGGAACGATGGTTTGATCCACGTCATCCTCCCGAACGAGAACGGTGCGACGAACCGTCCGGCCCGTAGCGCCGCGTCGGCGATGACCGGCGCGTACGCCTGGTAGACCACGATCGTGGAAGCGTCGTGGTCGGCCCGAATCTGATGCTGGGGTGTCATGGGCCGTACGGTCCCACCACGTCATTGGCGCCGCAAGCCAATTCCGTTCAAACGGGGTCGTTGCGCCTGGTTCGTCGTTGATGAGTCGCGGTCGCCGTCGGGCCGAATTACCCAAAGCGCGTTTCGGGTCGCGATCGCAACGCCGCCTCGTCGATCCGCCGCCGTCACCACCACATCGGACGGGCGAGCCTCTCACAGACCCGGCCTACGATGAACGGTATGACGACGAGCGAGCACTCCATCGATGTCCATGGTGTCCGCGAGACCGTCGACACCGAGCGGTTGGACACGGCCGTCTCGATACTGGGCCTCCTCGCCGATCGCACCCGGCTGGCGCTCCTGCATCGACTGAGCCTCGGAGACGCGGACGTGACGACGTTGTGCACGGCGTGCGACGCGGCTCGCCCCTCCGTCAGTCAGCACCTGGCGAAACTACGCCTCGCCAAACTCGTGACCACCCGCCGCGACGGCAGGCACGTCATCTATTCCATACGAGACGGTCACCTGCGCCGACTCATCGACGAGGCGTTGAGCGTGGCCGACCACCACATCCGAGACCTTCCGTCACACGACTGAACATCGACATGTGCATGGCCGCGCACATGTCTGATACCGTCTGGGAATTCGTCGATTCGATGCCCCAGGACGATCCGAATGCTCTCAGTGCTCCGCCACCCCACCTATCGATACCTCTTCATCGCGCAGGTGATCGCCCTCGTCGGCACCGGTTTGGCGACCGTGTCACTCGGCCTGCTGGCATACGACATCGCGGGAGGCGGCGCCGCCGCCGTGCTCGGGACGGCCCTGGCGATCAAGATGGTCGCGAACGTCGTCATCGCCCCACTCGTGACGGCTGTGGCCGATCGCCTCCCGCGCAGGACGCTAATGGTCACAATGGACCTCGGTCGGGCGGCGGTCGCGGTCGCACTCCCCTTCGCCACCGAGATCTGGCATGTCTACGCGCTCATCTTCGTGTTGCAAGCGGCGTCGGCCACCTTCACACCGACGTTCCAGTCCACGATCCCGCAGGTGCTTCCCGACGAACGCGACTATACGAAGGCCCTGACCCTATCCCGACTCGCGTACGACATCGAGAGCCTGTTGAGCCCGGCGCTCGCGGCCGTGCTCCTGACCATGACGACGTACGACTGGCTCTTCGGTGGCACGACGCTCGGATTCATCGCCTCCGCGATCCTCGTCACGTCCTGTGTGCTCCCGAAACCTGTTCCGATGCCACGCGAAGGCGGTGTCCGCAGCCGAGCAATGCTCGGGTCGCGACGAATGTGGGCCACCCCGCGCCTTCGGGCCGCGCTCAGTCTCAATCTGGCGGTCGCCTCGGCAGGAGCGCTCATCCTCGTCGACACCGTCCTCATCGTCCGTGAGCACTTTGGAATGGGAAACGGGGCGGTGTCACTGGCGCTCGCGGCCTACGGCCTCGGTTCGATGTTCGCGGCGCTGCTCCTGTCCCGCCTCCTGGCACACGCACGGGATCGGACCGTCATGCTGATCGCCGCCGGAACCCTCCCCATCAGCTTGTCGGCGGCGGCGATCATCACCGCCGCCGAGGCCGACGCCGCCTCGTGGATCTGGCTGCTCGCGATCTGGGCCGTGATCGGCGCCGCGACCGCCGCCGTGACGACACCCATCGGACGCGTCATCCGACGGTCCACCGAGGAACGCGAGCTGCCGGCCGTGTTCGCCGCCCAGTTCTCGCTCTCACACGCGTGCTGGCTGCTCACCTACCCGTTGGCGGGCTGGTTGACCACCATCGGGAATCCGGTCGCCGCCGGGACCCTCGCGGTGGTCGCACTCGGCGCGACCGCCGCCGCGGCGATCATCTGGCCCACAGCGGATCCGTCCGTCGTTGAGCACGTCCACACGAGACTGACCGCCGATGATCCTCACCTCGCCGACGCCGAATCCACCGTGCACGGATGGCGGCACCGGCATGAGTACGTCGTCAACCCCCAGCATCCGCGCTGGCCCCGCACCGCCGCAGGACATTCCGTCCAAGACGGTGCTTGAGACTCGTAGCACTGTGGGCCGGTCCTCCCCGAGCGCCGATACGGTAGCCTCCGCCGGATGAGTGATCTCGATCTGGCGACAGTGGCGGTGGCGGACGACGCGTGGGTGGGGACGCCGGAGGGCTCGGAAGTGGTGGAGACCACGGAGTATCGGCTGGCGTGCTATCCCGAGCGTTTCGCCGACCGACTGCAGGTGCAGTGGTTGCGATCCTCCAGACCGGCCGAGGCGGTTCTCGGGGAGCTTGTCGAGCGGGCCGTCGGGTTCGGGCTGCCGGAGGCGGTGGTCCGCGTGAAACTCAGCACCCCCGACGGCTTCGACGAGGCACTGCTGGCGCGTGGTGCCGAGCTGATCGACACCGCCGACGTGCTCGCCATGGCGTTGCCCGCCGATGTCAACGCGCCCGACCTCCCCGGGATCGAACTGCGGTGGCGGACCACGCCGGAAGTCGCGCGCGACACCAATACCGTTGGCATCTCGATCTTCGGCGGGAGCAGGGCCTCCGACGACGAGCTCGCCGGTGCGGCGGCGTCCGGCCGTGACATGTTCGACTCGGGGGGCGGAGGAGCCATCGCCGCCTACGTCGACGGCGCCCCGGTCGGAATCGCGGGTGTCGAACTCGCCGACGGAGTGGCCCGATTGTGGGGCGGAGGAGTGTTGGAGGCGTATCGGGGTCGCGGCGTCTACCGTGCCCTCCTCGCCGCTCGCATGGAATACGCCGCCGAGCAGGGTGCGACGATGGCACTCACGCAGGGCCGCATCTCCACGAGCTCCCCGATCCTGCAGCGCGCCGGGTTCGCCTCGTACGGCCAAGAGCGTTGCTATCGGCTTCCCTTGGGCTGACCGCGAACCGGACACGGAGGCTCGCCGGCCGCCTCCGGCCGTGGTGATCCGAAGGCACGCGCGAGACCATAGTGCGCGGTCGACCAGGCGAAGGTGCCCTCCGCTGCGCGAAGTCGGCCGACCCAGCGAGCCCAGAACGTCTAAAGGGGACTAACTCCCCCGCGAACCCCACCGAGTGCCGTCGGCGTTCCTGTGACGGCCAGATCCCGCCGTGGCAGGAAGATCACCGCCGAACCCATCAACACCGCCGCGACGCAGAGGGTCGCTCGCGCGCCGATCATCGTCGCGACAACACCTCCGATGACGATGAACGCGGGTTGGAGAGAGGTCGTCGCGAACGACCACAGCGTCGCGACTCGCGTCAGAAGATGATCCGGCGTCGCCAGCTGTCGATACGTGGACATGACCGAGTTGGCCATTCCGGCGAACAGCAGGAGTCCGCCGAAACCCAATCCCGCCACCAGCACCCCCGAATAACCCGGAACCGCGAGCGGAATGAGGAAGTACCACGGCGTGCGCAGCATGCTGGCGATCCACAGTCCGCGTATGGCGCCGAACCGCTGCGCGACGACACGCGCGAGTCTCGCACCGAGAAACCCACCGAGGGAGGGAATCCCCATGATGAGTCCGAACTGGACAGCATCGAACTCGAGGTCTCTCAAGTAGAAGACCACCGCCACCGGCGAGGCCATCGCGCTCGCGCCCGCGAACACGATCCAACTGATGATGACCTTGCGAAGCATGCGGTGTCCCGCGACGAAACGAAGACCCGCCAGCAGTTCGTCTCGCTTCCGCTCCGTCGCACCTCGCGCCGGCGGCGGGGGTTCCGGCGTGCGCAGCCGCCACGTCGCGACGGCGCTGAAGACGAACGAGACGGCGTGAACGGCGTAGCCGAACAACACACCGAACACGCCGAGAAGTAGGCCACCGAGGGTGGGCCCGACCGAAATGCTCAGCCAGTTTGTGGACTCGAGTTTTCCTTGGGCGTCGGCGAGCCGCTCCGGGCGGACAAGCGCCTTGATATGAGGCTGAGCCGCGGCCTGGTACAGAATCAGGCACATTCCGCCGGCGAAGGCCACAAGGCACAGATGCCAGTACTCGAGTACCCCGAAGAGTCCGAGCACGGCGACGGCAGCCAGGAAGACGGACCGTGTGAGTTCCGCACCGATCATGATCGGTCGTTTACGTCGAAACTCGACGTACAGGCCGGTCGGGAAGGAGGCGAGCAGCACGGTGAGAGTCGTTATGGCTGCGAGTATCGAGACCTCGAAGACGCTCGCCCCGAGCATTGAAACGGCGAGCATCGGCAGCGCCACCATTCCAATCGCGGAGCCGAATTGGTTGACGGCTCTGCCAGCCCACAGAACACTGAAGTCGCGATGGCCCTTGACGCTGAGGTGTCGTTCTTCGGTATTCGACAAACTCATTGACCCTCCTCGATCGTGGAGATTTTCGGAGGTCCTATTCGGGACCTGACCTGTGATGCGATGGGCTTCCGTCGCCTTGCGGCTGTTCGCAGTTCGGCGATCCTGTGGACCGGCCAGCCTCGACGCTCCGGGCTTCAAGAGAAAGCGATGTGGACGCTCGCATGAGAAGGCCTGGCACGCGGGTGTGCCGAGAACTGGAAGTCCATTATGCTCAGAATACGGCAGCGGCGCCCTCGGTGTGCGATCGCGTTCGCCGACTTCTCCGCAGGGTCGGCGAGCATGCGGTCAGGTGGGACCAGGCGTAACGCGGTTTCGGCTGGCCCCATCATCCGGCCACGCGCCCGCACGCAAACACCGACCACTCGCACTGGGGCCCCTACCGGATCTGCCTCCCGCTTGGTTGGTTGGACTCTCCGCTTGGTTGGGCAAATGTTCGAATTAGGCGCGTTTTCGCAATTTGCCCAACCAAGCGG